>PMDM01000139.1:0-1154 GCA_003155565.1 Methylococcaceae bacterium
AAACTTTTTACTAAAGCTTTCCGAGCATTGCGATGTGGTCTTGATCTTCGTCTACGATCCACTAGAAAAAGGCTTGCCCACACAAGGCCGATACCGCTTTACCGACGAGCAATCTTATAATCAAAGGGAAGTCCTTATCGATACCAGCGATAAACAAAGGCTGACCAATTATCAGCTTCGCTTTGAAGAACGCCTACAGAAACTAAAGCGCATCGCGTTAAGGCGTGGCTTGGCATTGGTACAATGCAGCACCCAGGATGATCCCGTACAACGTCTAAGACACCCAGTGGATAAGCGATAACATGGAATCTGGTCAACTCCTACTCCGCGACATACACCTGCCGGAAGCAATCGGCTGGTGGCCGCCTGCAATTGGTTGGTGGTTGTTGGCGATCCTGATTCCCTTATTTATGGCCTTGATGTTCTGGCTGTATAAGCGCATCACCCGAAAAACAGCAGTCAAGGCCGCAAAAAAACTGCTGCTACAAATCAAGCACGACCAACAACGCGAAAACAGCCAAAAATTAAAAGATTTATCTGCGCTTGTTCGACGTGTGGCAATCAGCACAACAGCCAGAAATGAATGCGCTGGGCTTACCGGGCAAAAGTGGCTGGAATTTCTTGATCAATCGGTGAAAAGTTCGCCGTTCACGCAAGGCATTGGGCAGCTATTAGCTAACGCACCCTACCAAAAATCCTCGCCAACCGAACAGGAAATATCCCAACTTACCCGCCTGTGTGAAGACTGGCTCAACGCCCAAACCAAACGCAAACGATGATCCACTTTGAATGGCCTTGGCTGCTGCTTTCTCTACCGCTACCGCTATTGGTGCGCTGGCTGTTTCCTGCCAAAATGGCCCTCGAACAGGCGGCTTTAAAAGTCCCGTTCCTGGATGATTTCAGCGATGCGGAAACCAAATCGGTCACGCAAAATCAAAAGTGGCCGTTACTGTTAGCATCAATTGCCTGGATTTTGCTGGTCATTGCTTGTACCCGTCCGCAATGGCTGGGCGATCCCATCGAACAGGCCGTCAGCGGGCGCGACTTGATGTTGGCGGTGGATTTGTCTGGTAGCATGGAAGTACAGGACTTTATCATCAACAAACGCCCTGTTGATCGGCTCACCGCAATCAAATGGGTCGCCAACGATTTTA
>PMDM01000139.1:1187-3809 GCA_003155565.1 Methylococcaceae bacterium
AAAAATCAGCCTGATAATAGCCGTGTATTGATTCTCCTAACTGACGGCGCAAATACCGCTGGTGAAGTTACCCCATTAAAAGCGGCGGAACTGGCGGCGGCGAACAAACTCAAAATCTATACGATAGGCGTGGGCGCGGATGAAATGATCGTCCGCAGTTTTTTCGGTTCGCGCAAGGTCAACCCTTCCACTGACCTTGATGAAAACACTCTGGTCAAAATCGCCGAAAGTACGGGAGGGCGTTATTTCCGCGCCCGCAATGCGGATGAGTTGAACAATATCTATATGCTTCTGGATCAGCTTGAACCTATCGAAAAAGACAAACAATTTTTCAGGCCACGTACTGATCTTTTTTACTGGCCTTTAGTGCTGGCACTAGCTCTATCAGGCTTGATAGGTTTTTATAAAACAAAATGGTCATGAACTTATCCGAATTCCATTTCATCAGGCCCTACTGGTTATTGGCGTTGTTGCCTTACCTAGTCTTACTCGTTGTACTGGTCAGAAGCAGATTAAATCACGGTAACTGGACTGCCGTCTGCGATGAAGCACTCCTGCCTTATCTGTTGCAGGACAAAGTCGTCACGCAAAGCCGCTGGCCTTTGGCAACGGGCGCTGTTGCCGCTTTGTTCGCAATCATCGCCTTGGCAGGGCCGACATGGGAACGCTTACCAACTCCCGTGTTCAGGAATGATTCGGCTTTGGTTATCGTGCTGGATTTGTCGCGTTCGATGGATGCCGCCGACATCAAACCCAGCCGCTTGGTCATGGCGCGTTACAAAATCGCCGATATTTTAAAACAACGTAAGGATGGTCAAACAGCTCTGTTAGTCTATGCTGGCGATGCCTTTACCGTCACGCCACTCACCAACGATACTGAAACTATCGACAGCCAGTTATCCGCCTTAACCACGGGCATTATGCCCAGCGATGGCAACAATGCCGCACGGGCGCTAGAAAAAGCTGAAGAATTGTTCAAGCAGGCGGGCATGCAAAAAGGGCAAATTCTCTTAATGACCGATGGCGGCAACATTGATGATGCGTTATCTAAAGCTAAATCACTAGCTTCTTACCAGTTACTTGTGCTAGGTGTAGGGACTTCCGGTGGCGCACCCATTGCCCTGGAAACGGGCGGCTTCCTGAAAGACGATCAAGGCGGTATTGTCGTTGATAAGCTTGATGTTAATAGCTTGGAAAAGCTGGCACAGGCCGGGAACGGCGCATATCAATCCCTAACGGCAGATGATGCCGATATTCAAGTCTTGCTTTCGACGGTAGCAACACAGTCACATGAGAAAGGTGAGAAAACTGAAAACCTGCTCTTGGATCAATGGCGTGACACCGGCCCTTGGCTGTTGTTGCTGGTTTTGCCGTTGGCAGCATTGAGTTTCAGGAAGGGCATGCTTGGCCTTGCCTTTTTGTTGCTATTGCCTTTGCCGAAAAACAGTTATGCCTTGGAATGGCAGGATTTATGGAAAACCAAAGACCAACAGGCTCAGGAAGCCTATAACAATAAGCAGTATGATAGGGCAGCAGACTTGTTTCAAAAACCGGATTGGAAAGCGGCCGCCCATTACAAATCAGGCGCTTTCGACAAAACTCTGGAAGACCTGAAAAACAATGCAAGCGCGAACAGCTTCTATAATCAAGGCAATGCCTTAGCGCAATCTGGTCAGTTGCAAGAAGCCTTAGAAGCCTATAAAAAAGCTATCAAGCTAAATCCTGATGATGGCGATACAAAGTACAACAAAGATTTGGTAGAAAAAGCCTTGGAACAACAAAAACAGGAACAGAAGCAAGATCAGAACAAGAAGCAAGACTCCCAAGACAAAAAAAATCAGGAGCAAAACAAGGATGGTGACAAGTCAGGGCGACCTGATAAGCAAAATAAGGATGAACAAAAAGAATCCGACCAAAAACCTGAGCAAAAACCCGAACAATCACAAGAAAGCACTGAGCAACAAGCTAAAAAAGAAGAAGCTGAAAAGAAGGAGGAAGAGAGTAAACCGGAAGCAGCAAAACCTGAACAAGCTGAAAAGCCTGAGCCACAACAAGATACAAAAAAACCCGATGCTGCAACTTCACAAGCCCAAGACCCGATGACCACTGAGGAAAAACAGGCCAATGAGCAATGGCTTAAGAGAATTCCAGATGACCCTGCAGGGTTGTTGAGACGTAAATTCAAGTACCAGTATGATCAACGCGGACGACAATAAGCAAGTATTGAAGCCAGAAAATTGAGACTTATGAATATGAAAAAATCAATATTGCCCCCTCTCCTGCTGGACGACTGCATGGATGCAGGAGGTAGGGCAACGCAGGGAGCAGTTGCCGAGAGGGATGAGGTGAGGAGAATAAAATCAAGTGGTTTAATCTCCCCTCATCCCAACCTTCTCCCTCAAGGGAGAAGGAGCAGGCACTTGTGTAGATACCCATGCAAATATGACACAACCTTTTTCATATTGAACTCATTGAACGCTTTCAATCATGGCAAAGTTGCCCTATTCTTTACGCCATTCATTGTAACCTTAAAAAGACATTATGACCGAAGCAACTGTTTTATTTTCCGACGCAAAACAAGTCATTCCAGGCGGCGTCAATTCGCCGGTTCGCTCTTTTAGC
>PMDM01000265.1 GCA_003155565.1 Methylococcaceae bacterium
CCCGTTATTGGAACCCGAAAATGGCAAATTATCTGTTTGGTTCCCGTAACAAAATCCATATTATCAATCTGGAAAAAACGCTTCCAATGTTTAATGACGCGATGAACTATCTAGGTCAGGTAACAGCAAATAAGGGTACTGTACTTTTGGTAGGTACCAAAAAAGCAGCGCGTAAACTGGTTGCGGAAGAAGCAAAGCGTTGCGGTATGCCTTATGTTAATCACCGCTGGTTAGGCGGTATGCTGACCAACTTTAAAACTATAAAGAAATCAATTACACGCCTTAAAGAACTGGAAGCCATGAAAGCAGATGGCACTTTGTACCAACGCTTTGGTAAAAAGGAAGCGTTGGGTATGGAACGCGAACTGGAAAAACTGGAGCGCAGTTTAGGCGGAATTAAAGACATGAAAGGTGTTCCCGATGTGCTTTTCGTGCTAGATGTCGGTTACGAAAAAAATGCCATTAGTGAGGCAATAAAATTAGGCATTCCCGTGGTTGGGGTTGTTGATTCCAACAATTCGCCAGAAGGTATTGATTACATCATTCCCGGCAATGACGACTCAATCAGGGCAGTAAAGCTCTATTGTGAAAGCGTTTCTGTGACGGTTATGGATGCCAAGTCGGCGGTTTTGGGTTTATCAGCTAAAGTTGATGATTTTGTTGAAGAATCAGTAGCAGAATAAAGAATCTGATTGGGTTTATTCAGGCCGCTGCTCAGTAGCGGCTGGTGAAATGTAGTTCAAAACGCCTCCTTATGGGGGCGTTTTTATAGTGATGAATAACGAGAGATTACACATGAGTGAAACAATTAGTGCAGCAATGGTTAAGGAACTGCGTGAGCGGACTGGTTCCGGCATGATGGAATGCAAAAAAGCCNNAGCCATTGAAAATATGCGTAAATCCGGCTTAGCCAAAGCGGATAAGAAATCGGGCCGTATTGCGGCAGAAGGAATTATTGGCGCAAAAGTGAGTGACGATGGCAAGACGGTCGTCATGGTGGATGTTAATTGTGAGACTGATTTTGTTGCCAAGGCAGAAGATTTCGTTAAATTTGTCAGCAGTATCACCACAACGTTGTTAACTGCTTCTGTTACGACTGACGATGAGTTATCGTCCATGCAATTAGCAGACGGGCAGACGGTTGAAGAATTACGCAGGAGCCTGATTGCCAAATTAGGTGAAAATATAACTGTCAGGCGTTTTCAAAAATACCAAACAGCAACAGGCGGCACAGCCTGTTACCTACATGGCAGCAAGATTGGTGTGATTGTTGAGTTGGCTGCGGCAAACCCAGAGCTTGGTAAAGACATCGCCATGCACGTCGCCGCAAGTAAGCCTATTTGTGTGTCCGAAGAACAGGTTTCCCAGGAAATCATAGAAAAAGAAAAAGAAATTTTCAAAGCGCAAGCGGCGGAAAGCGGTAAGCCAGCCGACATTATTGAAAAAATGGTGGCTGGTCGGATAAGTAAGTTTTTTGGTGAAATTACCCTGTTAGGGCAGCCATTTATCAAAGATGACAAGGTGACCGTCGGCAAATTAGTGGCATCTAAAGCGAATACGGTGGTAGGTTTTACCCGCTTTGAAGTGGGTGAGGGGATTGAGAAAAAGGAAGTGAATTTTGCTGAAGAAGTGATGGCGCAAGTCAGGGGAAGTGAAGACAAACCCGACTAAGGTGTGTTAACCACAGGGAACATGAAGATAGTAATCCCGATAATTTCCATATTGAAATCTTCGTGTTCCCTATGTTCTTCGCGGTTATTTTTTCGATTTATGATAAAACACACTACTTTCGCAGCCTTTATCCTTGACCACAAAACTTGACCTGAACATGTTATGACAAACACGATTTGCCAAAGAATATTGCTTAAATTGAGTGGTGAAGCCCTGATGAGTGAATCGGGCGGTAGTATTGATGCCGATATACTTAAGCGCTTGGCTTTGGAAATCATAGAGTTATGCGGCATGGGCATTCAGGTGGGTTTGGTTATTGGTGGGGGAAATATTCTCAGAGGCGCCCAAAAAGCTGCCGAGGGCTTGGATCGGGTAACTGGTGACCAGATGGGTATGCTGGCNNGTCGGCGTTGAAAATTAATCAGGTGTGCGAAGACTATATTCGCCGCCGGGCTGTCCGCCATTTGGAAAAAGGTCGTGTAGTCATTTTTGCGGCGGGGACAGGCAACCCTTTTTTTACGACCGATTCAGCCGCAAGTCTCAGGGCTATCGAGATTAATGCAGAATTGATGATTAAAGCCACCAAAGTAAAAGGTGTGTATTCCGCCGATCCTGAAAAAGCAAAAGACGCGATTTTTTATCCACGATTGACATACGATGAGGCTTTGGATCAACGGCTAAATGTCATGGATACGACCGCGCTGGTATTATGCAGGGATAACAACGTCCCTATGCGGGTCATGAATATTTTTGAACAAGGCGCAATAAAAAGATTGATGCTGGGCGAAGATATAGGCTCTCTTATTGAACGAGGAACGTAAGATGATTAGTGATATTCAACAGGGCGCTGCAACCCGTATGGGCAAAAGCATAGAAGCCCTGAAACATGAGTTCTCCAAAATCAGGACAGGGCGGGCGCATCCCAGTTTACTGGATCAGATTACCGTCTCGTACTACGGCAATGAATCGGCTTTGTCGCAAGTTGCCAATATTGCCGTAGAAGATGCGCGAACCTTGACTATTACGCCGTGGGAAAAAAACATGGTTCAGGTTATAGAAAAGGCCATATTAAAATCCGATCTCGGCTTGAATCCTGCGACCAACGGTATGGTGATCCGTATTCCATTGCCCTCGCTAACAGAGGAGCGGCGTCGAAGTCTGGTCAAGGTCGTAAAAAATGAAGCAGAAAATGGCCGCGTCGCGATCAGGAATATCCGCCGCGATGCCAATGCGGAAATCAAAGATGCACTGAAAGAAAAGCTGGTATCCGAAGATGAAGCGCATAGTGCAGAAGACAAAATTCAAAAATTAACAGATCAGTACGTCAAAGAAGTCGAGAAATTATTGGAAGCAAAAGAAGCCGATCTTTTGTCGATTTAGTAAGGAGTTATTCAATGGCCACTAATGATAACACTGGTTTGGTAAATGAAAACGGTATGCCGCGTCATATCGCGATTATCATGGATGGCAATGGCAGATGGGCCCAAAAAAGATTTATGCCCCGTGCTGTCGGCCATCAAGCGGGTGTTAAAGCGGTCAGAAAAATTGTTGAACACTGCGCTAGACAAGGCGTTGAAGTGCTAACTTTGTTCGCCTTCAGCAGCGAAAACTGGCGNNAGACACACTCGATAAAAATGGCATTCGTTTGCGGTTTATCGGCGATAGATCCGCTTTCCCGGATATCTTGCAACATAAAATGGCAGAAGGGGAAGCGCAAACAAAAAACAACAAAGCATTAACCGTAGTGATTGCCGCTAACTATGGTGGGCATTGGGATATGTGCCAGGCGTTTCAGAAAGTCGTCGATAAAATGGCGGCTGGAGAATTAAGCAAACAACCCATTAGTCCGCAACTGATTGAGGAATATTTATCTACCGTTGGTTTGCCAGACCCCGACCTTTTTATAAGGACGGGTGGNNTCAGTAATTTTTTGTTATGGCAATTGGCGTATACAGAACTTTATTTTACAGAAACCCTCTGGCCGGATTTTGACCAGAATTCACTGGACAATGCCATCAATAGTTTCAAAGGCCGCCAACGGCGCTTTGGACATACGGGTGAGCAAATACTCAATAAAGCAGCTTCACTTCAACTTTAGACAATAAAAAAATGTTATTACAGCGAGTAATTACGGCCGCCATTTTGGTGCCTTTGGTCGTCATGGCAGTGTTTCAACTGCCTGGAGAGTATTTCACTTTAGTGTTTGGGCTCATTATCTTGATGGCCGCTTGGGAATGGAGTCATCTTATCGGCATCAACCCGCCTTACAAGAAATACTTATTTCTGTTAAGCCTGATTGTGCCGATGTTATGGTTACATTTTTGGACGCAATTCCTTGAAGGCTTACAATATGTCATCGAAACCGGGCAACAAGACGTTTATCAGTATGTCAAAAAAGTTGGCTGGACATCCATTAGCACATTTATGGAATACCTTAATATACCGGACGTCAGGTTGTATTCGGGCGTATTAGAGTGGTTTGTGATTCCGCCGGTGATTTTTTGGGTATTAGTCATGATACTCATCAAACACTCGCCGACAGGCGTATTAAAGCTGGAATTAAAAACCCGTCACAAAGCATTGATAGGCTGGTTTATTTTACTGTCGGCGTGGTTGTTTTTAGTTCGCCTCAGAATCCTTTACGGTGCGGAAATGACGATGTATTTCTTAGTGCTGATCTGGGCAGCCGATATTGCCGCTTATTTCGTCGGGAAAAAATTTGGTCAATCAAAACTTGCGCCTGAAATTAGTCCTGGTAAAACAATGGCTGGCTTTTATGGTGCATTATTGGCAGGCGTAGTCTGTGGCGTACTGTTAAGCCTGGTTTATGGTTTTCCGCTTATGAACGCTTCTGACGTTGTATTACTGTCAATATTGACCGTATTAATTTCAATTTATGGGGACTTGTTCTTTAGTGTTGTCAAACGGCAAAGTGGCGTTAAAGAAAGTGGTTCCATATTGCCTGGGCATGGCGGAATACTTGACCGGATAGATAGCTTGATTGCAGCAACACCTTTTTTCTACGCAGGCATCTACCTGATTTATAGGATAATTGAAGATGCCCAAGCGACTGGTGCTGCTGGATGAAGGGGCTGTGCATACTTGGTGCAACTGGTTCAATCGGTGTAAGCACCCTGGATGTCACGGCGCGGCATCCACATCTTTACAAAATCGTAGCGTTAACGGCAAACACGAACGTTGAGGATTTATTCGAGCAATGCCTCGCGCACCATCCCCAGTATGCGGTAGTTGTAGACGAGGGCAAAGCCCAGGAATTTCAACATAAAATCAGCAATTCTGCCGTAGCTGATATTAAAGTACTGACAGGTGCAAAAGCACTGGAAGAAGTTGCCACACTGGATGAAGTGGATTCGGTTATGGCTGCTATCGTTGGTGCGGCGGGTTTGTTGCCCAGTCTTGCTGCGGCGAAGGCAGGAAAAACCGTGTTACTCGCCAATAAAGAAGCCTTAGTGATGTCTGGGGATATTTTTATGGATGCGGTTTCAGCGTCAGGCGCACATTTACTGCCGATTGATAGTGAACATAATGCCATCTTCCAGTGCATGCCTGCCCATTATAAAACCGGGACGGATGGCAAGCAGGTACGGCGCATACTATTAACGGCTTCGGGTGGGCCATTCCGGGAAATGCCGATAGAGCTTATGGCCGATGTTACTCCGGAACAAGCAGTCGCTCACCCAAACTGGGATATGGGCAAAAAAATCTCCGTAGATTCAGCTACCATGATGAATAAGGGTTTGGAAATGATCGAAGCCTGTCTGTTGTTCAATATGTCGCCAGACCAGATACAAGTGGTTATCCATCCCCAAAGTGTGATTCATTCTATGGTCGATTATGTCGACGGCACGGTATTAGCGCAAATGGGCAATCCCGATATGCGGATACCCATTGCCCATGCGATGGCATGGCCGGAACGGTTTGATTCTGGCGCTAAGCAACTGAATATTTTTGATGTCCGTCGCATGGATTTTGAAGAGCCAAATCTGGAACGTTTCCCGTGTTTACGCTTGGCTTATAAGGCGATACATGCGGGTGGAACCATGCCAGCCATACTAAATGCTGCAAATGAGATAGCCGTGGAAGCCTTTTTAGATCGACAGGTAAAATTTACCGATATCCCAGTCATTATCGAGCGTTGTATGGATACTATAGCCGTTGTTGTTGCAGATACTTTGGCTGTCATCCTGGAACAAGACCTTCAAGCAAGGTTGGTTGCCAAACAGATTATCGCTGGGATGTATCCTTGATGGAAATGTTACATACCCTGTTTTTTTTCGTCATAGCTATTGGCATCCTGATTTCATTTCATGAATTCGGCCATTTCTGGGTTGCCCGTAAAACTGGGGTCAAAGTACTCCGGTTTTCCGTTGGTTTTGGTAAGGTGTTATGGTCACACCAGAAAAACCCTGATGCAACGGAATATGTCTTATCGGCGATACCCTTGGGCGGTTACGTCAAAATGGTCGATGAGCGCGAGGGTGCAGTCAAAGCGGAAGACGTGCAGTTCGCCTTTAACCACCAATCGTTGTGGGTAAGGACTGCCATAGTTGCAGCAGGGCCGATTTTTAACCTGATGTTGGCTATTGCCCTTTTCTGGGCGGTGCTAGTGTTGGGCGAAACAGGAATGAGACCGATATTGGGAGAAGTCAAACAAGGTACGCTTGCTGCGGCGGCGGGCTTTGTCGAAGGCGAAGAAATAATTTCCGTAAACGATAAAGCCACCAAAACTTGGACGGAGGCAATGAGCGTCCTGATTACTTCCGCAATGGATGGTGAGCCGAACATCAAAGTTAAGGTTAAGAATATTACTGATGAACAAAATGACAGAATCATCAACTTAACCGACAACGATATACAAGATTCAGAAAAACTGTATGACCGTTTAGGATTCAAACCTTGGTCACCCAAATTAAAGCCAATCATAGATAAGGTGCTTCCTGATGGTGCAGCCTTGGCTGCTGGCCTAAAAAACGATGATTTAATCATCAGCGCGGACGGAAAAGCTATAACAGATTGGATGCAATGGGTAGATTACGTAAAAAAACGGCCTGACATTACTATCAGCGTGATCGTTGATCGTCAAGGGATGCGGTTAATTTTACCTATAACGCCGAAAAGCGAGCAGTCCGGCGCGGAAACTGAAGGTAAAATTGGCGCATCCGTGGCTATGCCGGAAGGGTTGATAAAATCCATGATGGTTGAATATTCTTTGCCACCGCTTGATGCTATTCCAGTTGCGTTCAAAACGACCTACGATTATTCCATTATGACTTTGAAGATGATGGGTAAGATGCTCATCGGCAAGGCATCGGTCAAAAATTTGAGTGGGCCAATCAGTATTGCCCAGATCGCCGGGCAGTCAGCCAGTATGGGGCTGGTCTATTTCATTAAATTCATGGCATTGGTCAGCGTGAGTTTAGGTGTGCTGAATTTGTTGCCGGTGCCTGTTCTCGATGGCGGTCATCTTATGTTTTTCGGCATCGAAGCTATCAAAGGCAGTCCTGTTTCAGAAAAAGTACAGATTTTTTTCCAGCAGATCGGTATGGCCTTGTTGTTGTTGCTAATGGTAACCGCCATGGTTGTCGATGTTCAGCGCTTGTTTGATTAGTGTTGCCATGCAAAAAATTATTGACAGAACGTGAACGAATTCCAGATCAATAACTCCTACCCTTGAATTACCTAATAACCAAATCAGAGAAACCCATGAAAAAAATAACCCAAATCAGCGGATTGTTGCTGTTTACCTTGCTACTTCCTTTTGCCCATGCAGATGATGCGGCGATCAGGAAAGCGCTACAAAAATCTATGCCGACAGCAAAAATCGAATCAATCAAGCCCTCTGAAATAAAGGGTTTGCAGGAAGTTGTTTTGGGTTCTAGCATCTATTACGTATCTGATGATGGTAAGTATTTGCTGCAAGGACGCTTAGTTGATGTGGAAAACCGCACGGACTTAACAGAGCAAAAACTGGGTACTACCCGTAAGTCTGCTTTGGAAAAAATGGGCGTGGACAATATGATTGTGTTCAAACCCAAAATAGCTAAGTACAAGGTATCCATTTTCACTGATATTGACTGCGGTTATTGCCGTAAGCTGCATTCCGAAATTGACCAATACTTGGCGGAAGGCATTACGATACAGTATTTGTTTTTTCCAAGAGCCGGAAAAGGTTCAGACTCCTATAACAAAGCGGTATCGGTCTGGTGTGCTAAAGACCGCAACGCAGCTTTAACAGCGGCGAAAAAAGACCAAAAACTGGAAAGCAAAACCTGCGTTAACCCTGTCGATAAGCACATGCAACTGGCTACCGAATTCGATGTAAAAGGTACGCCCATGATTGTGACTGAAAATGGCAATATTTACCCAGGGTATTTGCCAGCAAAGCAACTGCTTGAGGCTTTACAGAGCGAGAAAGCTCCCCAATAGGCTTTAGTTTTGTCGGCTGGGTTGAGAGGAACGAAACCCAGATTATTAGCTTAGCTGCCATGGAAAACGCTGGGTTTACCAACCCAGCCTACAAACTTGAACATTTAAACTAGCCAAGCAGGGTACGCATTGCGTACCATTTTGAAGCGTTTCAGGCGAGGTAACCTACAAAAGGTACGCGATGCGTACCCTACAAAATTAAACCAATCCTTTAAGCCGATAAACCAATTCCAATGCTTGCTTAGGGCTGAGATCATCAGGATTGACATCCTCAAGCAACATAATAGCCGGATGACTTTCCTGGTTGGCAAATAAATCCAGTTGGTTTGTGCCCGATTCCGCCTGTTGCTCAATATAAGCCTTATCTTCCAAATACCGCAGCTTGGTTTTGGCTTTCTCGATAACAGACCGTGGCACACCCGCCAATGAAGCGACTTGCAAGCCATAGCTTTGGTTGGCCGGGCCGTCCTTGACCGCATGAAGGAAGATGATCTTGTCGCCATGTTCCATCGCGTCCAAATGTACATTAGCAATGGTTTTTTGCTCATCAGCCAATGTAGTCAATTCAAAATAGTGGGTGGCAAACAAGGTAAACGCTTTGGTTTCTTTGGCGAGATAATCGGCACAAGCCCAAGCCAGGGAAAGGCCATCGAATGTGCTGGTGCCACGACCTATTTCATCCATTAAAATCAGGCTATTCGCTGTTGCATTATGTAGGATATTAGCGGTTTCGGACATTTCCACCATAAACGTTGAACGGCCACTGGACAAATCATCCGATGCGCCAATGCGGGTGAAAATCTTGTCTATGAAGCCACAGTTTAAGTTTTTGGCTGGCACATAACAGCCAATATGGGCGATGAGAACAATCAATGCGGTTTGGCGCATGTAGGTCGATTTACCGCCCATATTAGGCCCAGTGATGACCAGCATCCGGCGTTTGTTGGACAGGGACAAATCATTGGCGACAAAAGGCGTATCCGTGACCTGTTCGACTACCAGATGCCTGCCGGCTTCGATATGAATGCCCGGTCTGTCCGATGTTAGTGTTGGCTGTGATAAATTCAGCGTGTAAGAGCGTTCGGCAAAGTTGGTCAGTACGTCCAATTCAGCCAGAGCCGCCGCGCATTGTTGCAAAGGCAGTAAGTCTAATGCAATCTTGATCAATAGTTCGTCATACAAGGCTTTCTCGAAAGACAGCGATTTTTCCTTGGCACTGAGGACTTTATCTTCAAAGGCTTTTAATTCCTCAGTAATGTAACGCTCCGCGCCTTTTAAGGTTTGCTTGCGGGTGTAATGGGGCGGGATCTTGTCAACATGTAAATGAGAAATCTCTATATAGTAGCCATGTACACGGTTATAGTTGACCTTAAGCGTATTGATGCCAGTTGCCGCTCTTTCCCTGCTTTCCATATCCAGCAAGTATTGGTCGGCATTCTGGCTCAAGTTCCTCAGGTCATCCAGTTCCTGGTTGTAACCTGTTGCAATAACGCCGCCATCACGAATCAATACCGGTGGGTTCTCGACAATAGCTTGCTGCAATAAAGATAAAAGGTCAGGATGTTCACCGATGTTTTGCATCAACAAGGTCAGATGAGGGTTGTCACTGCTAGTAAGCACACCTTGCAAGTCAGGTAAAACGGTCAATGTGTTTCGTAAAACCAGCAAATCGCGTGGCCTTGCCGATTTCAGGGCAATCCGCGAACTGATTCGTTCAATATCACCTACTCGACGTAAGTGAGTTTGCACGTTTTTATACAGCTTGCCGTCGAGCAAGCTGGCGATACAGGCATAACGATGCCTTAGAATTTGATGGTCACGCAACGGACGATTAAGCCAGCGCCGTAAACAACGGCTACCCATTGCCGTCGCGGTTTTATCCAGTACGCCCAATAAGGTAAATTCCGGTTGCCCGGTCGGGTGAAAATCCAGTTCAAGATTACGGCGGCTGGCAGCATCCAGCAAAATGCTGTCGGTGCTACTTTCCGTGCTGATTCCTTGAATATGCGGTAATGCGCTTTGTTGAGTATCCTTAATATACTGAAGCAAAGCACCGGCGGCGGCGATGGCAGCAGGCAGGTCGTCACAGCCGTAGCCTTTCAGGTCTAGCGCGTTGAATTGCTTGAGCACCAGCGAACGGGCACTTTCCGGTTCAAAATGCCAGGGTGGTCTTCTGCATAAACC
>PMDM01000013.1 GCA_003155565.1 Methylococcaceae bacterium
GAAGGTGTCAGTCAAGACCTGAATGCCAACCCTTATCTGACCCCGTACAAGCAATTCCACGACAATCCGTTCAAGGGGAACGTGGCCGCCCCAGGATTCCCAGGGTTCGACCCAACGAATCCGCAGAACCTACTAGACCTTGCCAACCAAGGCGTGAATATCGTCACGACCACGACACTTACGGTAGACACCAATAACGCGACAGGTGGCATAGTCAATATCCCATTTGTTGTGAAGCAAGCCAACGCTGCGTCTATGAAATCGACATTCTGGATTCAGGAACTGGCGGAAAAAGACAGCCACGGCAACTCGAAACTCCGCCTGCAATATTTGCAGATAGTGATGCTTGATTTCTTCCCACGCAGAGATGGCTTGCCCGGGACTATTCGATGGCCTCATATCAGCATCAATACACTGGAGAAAGAAGTCATTTAATCACCAATCCTAAAGGCATAAAGCCCGCGTACGAGGCACGTCTTACCTATGGTAACCGGGCCTCATCATAGGTTAACACGCTAGACCACTTTCTAAAGCCTTGCTATTTGATGCCGAGAAGATTGGTAAGGCATCCCTAACCAAGCACTGTTTACCTCGCCAGCATTACAAGCACGGTTGTAAGTTTGTCGATGCCGACCATCTCCGATGAAACGAATGGCGAAATGATAGCCAGAATCAAACCAATAATAATGAATCCTATACATAACCCGTTTTTTCACTGCTGCCTCCGTTAACTTATTGCCAGTAGTCACTTTACTCAGATAATATGCAAAATCGAAAGCGATGATTTAGCAATATTGTCGAATAACGTATAGGAATAAGCATGAATAACTGGTTAATGAAATCCGAGCCGGAGTCGTTTAGTATTGACGATTTAAAAAACCGCCCTAACCAATGCGAACATTGGGATGGTGTCCGTAATTATCAGGCGCGGAACATGATGCGGGATGAAATGAAACTGGGCGATCAGGTGTTCCTTTATCATTCCAATTGCGATGAGCTAGGCATAGTCGGAATTATGGAAGTGGTAAAGGAAGGTTATCCCGATTTTCTCGCTTTTGACCCAGACGATAGTCACTTCGACCCTAAAAGCGACCCTGCCAAGCCAACCTGGATGATGGTGGATGTTAAATACGTGAGGACCTTATCCCGTACCATTACCTTACACGAACTCAAACAAAAACCGGAGCTTTCAGGCTTAGCCTTGGTAAGGCGGGGTAACCGTTTATCAATAATGCCTGTAAGCAAGGCACAGTGGGATTTTATTCTCTCGCTGGAACAATGACGCTTAAGGAAACACTGAATAAATCGCTTTCTGTCACGGTACGACAAGGCTATCCTGAGTGTGTCTCAGGTCTAAATACAACAAATCAATACATTACCGTTTATCCTGAGCTTGTCGAAGGATTAAATCAACGCTAATGTAAAGCTAACTAAGGGGTAACCGCTTCAGCAGTATCCACTTGGCGTACCTCTACGATCTTAAGTAGGTGGCTGGCAAGAATAATCATTTCACAGGCTTCTTCTGCCCCCAACTGAACCTTCATGTGACTATGTGGATTATTGTAAGAACTCAGCGCACCTACCATTAAGGCTAAGAGTGCAGTGCGTTCTGCGGCAGGTTTCGATTGATCTGTGAGCGTGCCAGAAGTTTCATCAAACGCCATAAGGTGGTTGGTCTGAGGTACGAACCCCACATTGATGGTTAACTGATTGTTCTTGTTGGGGTTCACAAGCTCACCCACAACCCACAAGTTATACCAACCCCAATAAGTTCTCATTGTTACCTTCTCCAAAGGGAGAAGGCCAGGATGAGGGGATTCATATAACAACTTTTTGGGATTGNNCTCGCTCGAACAGACCGAGTTATTTCAATGTCCAATACCACCTTGCGTCAAATGTCCAGGCTCTAACAGTTTTTCCAGTTCAGCCCTGTCAATATCAGTCATCTCGGCGGCAACGTCGATGATCGGTCGCCCTTGTTTGTAGGCGGCTTTGGCGATTTCTGCGGCTTTTGCGTAACCGATGATGGGGTTGAGTGCTGTCACTAGAATCGGATTTTTTGCTAACGTTTTTTGCAGGTTATCTTCGCGTACCGTAAAGCCTGCAATCGCTTTATCTGCCAACAGTTTGCTGACGTTAGCAATGAGTTCGATGCTTTGCAGGATGTTATAGGCAATGACGGGTAACATCACGTTCAACTGAAAACTACCGGATTGCCCAGCAATAGTGATGGTGGTGTCGTTGCCGATGACTTNNGCAGGTCGTTGGCGATTTTCATCAAACTGACGGCGATCACTTTCAGTTGGGAAGACAGTTCCACTATCGCATCCTGGCAGCTTAGGCTTTCAAAAAATGACGCGTTGGGCTGAAAAGGTAATTCCGTTTCTTCTGAAAGCAGCTTGGCAAATTGCTGGGCGAACTCAGGATGCGCATTGATGCCCGTGCCTACCGCCGTACCCCCTTGGGCGAGTTTATACACCCTGGGCAGGGTTGACTGAATTCGGTCGATACCGTTCCTGATTTGCAAAGCCCACGCGCCCAGTTCCTGATCGAAGCGCATGGGCATGGCATCCATCAGGTGGGTAC
>PMDM01000183.1 GCA_003155565.1 Methylococcaceae bacterium
CATGGTTCGACAGGCTCACCACGACCGGACTACAGCACACTTCAACTGATTTTTTTAGGTTTATGGAACTCCTCGACTTTCCACCGTTTTTGTTGACCATTACAGACGGTGATGGCATCACTATACCGTGATGCCAACTCATAAAAACCGCCTCCTGTAAGCGGATACGGATATTTTATCAGTTGTCACATAACGTTCATCTAGGTCTATTACAATCATACTTATTGATTCGGCACGATTATGTTTGAAACCGTTCGGGCTGGGGTCTTCGATAAACCCAGGAGAGCCTTGTCGAAGTCTACTGGCCTTTCGACAGGCTCAAGGCGAACGAAGTTAATGCTTCACAAGGCCGAATCAATAGTTAAAACTTGGTTTGAATCAATTTTTCCGGTCGGTGGTGACTATGCTTTTCTGGTTGTCACATAGTTGAGGCATTTACCGATAGTCATATCCATGTAAAAACAAGACAACGCTTTTAGCTGGGCAAATGATCGTAAATAAACATTGAAAAATCGTAAGATAAAGATAATTGTGTCAATTAAACGCTCTTCATAGAGGGATGCCATGAATAACACTACTTATCGAACTATCTGGATTTCCGATTTGCACCTCGGCTCTACCCAATGCCAGGCTGATGTGTTACTTGATTTTCTAAAATACAACGACAGCGAAAAACTTTATCTGGTGGGTGACATTATCGACTTTTGGGCGCTCTCCAAAAAAATGTACTGGCCGCGAGACCATAATACCGTCATCCAAAAAGTGCTGCGTAAGGCAAGACATGGCACACAGATCATCTATATACCCGGCAACCATGACGAAAACATCAGGGATTATGATAATTATGTCTTTGGCGACATCACCGTTAAAAAATCCGATGTGCATACCACTGCTTCTGGAAAGCGATTCTTGGTTGTGCATGGCGATGAATACGACACCGTCGTCAGATACCATCGATGGCTTGCCAAGCTGGGCAGTGAAAGTTACGACATTCTGATTGAAATTAATCGTTTTCTAAAGATAATACGACGCTGGTTTGGCGTTCAATCACAGTTTTCGTTGGCTGCATTTGTAAAATTCAAAGTCAAGAATATCGTCCAGTTTATTTCCGATTATGAGGAAAGTATTGTAAACAGCCTTAAAAATGACGATTTTGACGGGGTTATCTGCGGACACATCCATCATGCGGAAATCAAGGACATAGGTGGTTTTTTATATGTCAATACCGGCGATTTCGTGGAAAGCTGCACCGCTATAGTGGAACACTATAGCGGCACGTTGGAACTTGTAAGATGGCTTAAAACCGAAACGGTTATTAACTATGAGCCTATGGAAGCTAATCTCCACAATTCATAAGCCATTTCTATAATACAGTACAGACTCTCGCCCAGCTACATAAACCCATGAATCGCGGTTTTTACATCATTCTGGCTGCCCAGTTTTTTTCATCTTTGGCAGATAATACACTGCTGTTTGCAGCAATCGAGTTACTAAAAGACCGGGCTGCACCCTCCTGGGAAACACCAGTGCTACAGCAATTCTTCGTACTCTCGTTTATCCTGCTTGCCCCTTTTGTTGGTCCGTTCGCTGATGCGTTGCCGAAAGGTAAGGTCATGTTCATCAGCAACAGCATCAAAATTGTCGGTTGTTTTGCCTTATTCTTGGGGGTGCATCCACTGTTTGCTTACGGCTTTGTCGGCACTGGCTCTGCGTTGTATTCACCGGCAAAATATGGCATTTTGACTGAATACCTCCCTGCTAACCGCTTGGTCTGGGCAAATGGCTGGATGGAAGGCTTAACCGTTGCCGCTATCATCCTGGGCGCTATCGTTGGAGGTTTATTGATCGGTCATCATTTTGAGGTACTGATTGCCCAGCAACTAGGCAGGCTTGAATTTAATGCCGGAATCGATACCGCACCTGAATTTGCGATTGTAATTGTCCTGGGGTTCTATTTTGTTGCTGCACTATTCAACTTATTTATTCCTAAACTGCCGATTGAACATCCATTGCCTAACCAGAATCTGGCATATCTTTGGACTGATTTCTGGCGCTGCTTTCTGCTCTTGTGGCGAGATCCTTTAGGTCAAGTATCTTTGGCAGTAACTTCATTGTTTTGGGGTGCCGGAACGACTTTACGGTTCATTATCCTCATCTGGGCAGCTTCAGCGCTGAGGTTTGACCTGGAACAAGCTACGCAATTGACTGCGGTAGTCGCTGTGGGTCTTGCCATCGGCTCCATAGCGGCGGCCAAGTTAGTGCCGCTGGAACATGCGGTAAAAGTATTACCACTAGGGATTGCGATGGGACTGGCTATTGTAGCAATGGCTTGGGTTAACGATTCGTGGTTGGCAATCTTCACGTTAATACTTATCGGTATCCTGGCAGGCAGTTTTTTAATACCCATGAACGCACTGCTACAATACCGGGGTCACCTGCTGATGGGTTCAGGACATTCCATCGCCCTGCAAAACTTCAACGAAAACGCCAGCATCCTGTTGATGCTAGGCGCTTATGCCATGATGATTGAGGCTGAACTGCCAGTGAAAACCATCGTGATTGTGTTCGGATTGTTCGTGTCGGTTACAATGGCTTTGCTAACCAGAATACACGGCCATGACCAGGATTAGCAGATGCTTTTAGGTTTTCAATTCTTTTTCCAAAGCAAAGCCAAAAAGTGACCCCACTATTTTGGAGATATTTATGCCTAAGCCAGTTACCCCTTTGCTTGCCGCCGATACCATTATCGAACTGACCGACTATCCAGGTCGTCCTGTTGTCTTGATTGAGCGAGCATATCCTCCCTATGGTTGGGCAATTCCCGGCGGCTTTGTCGATGTCGGTGAAAGGGTTGAACATGCTGCGGTGCGTGAAGCTCAAGAAGAAGTCGGGCTGGATGTACGTCTAATCGCTTTGCTCGGCCTCTATTCTGATCCTAGCCGGGATAGCCGTGGACATACCGTAACAGCCTGTTATGTCGCTGAAGCAGCAGGTACGCCAGTAGCAGCCGACGATGCCAAAAATTGCCAGATATTTAGCCTGGATGAATTACCCGAAATTTTAGCGTTCGACCACGCCCAAGTACTTGCAGACTACAAACAATTTCGGGATACCGGACAGGTAACACCTTTACCTGAAGATCTTACTAAAGGTTAACTGAACCAACTGGTTTTTGTTATGGGAATCTCTAAAAATCCCTCACCCTCGGGCATAGTTGTCTACACAAGTGCCTACTCCTTCCCTTGAGGGAGAAGGCTGGGATGAGTGGATACAAACACTTGATTTTATTCTCCGCACCCCAACCCTCTCGGCAATTACTCCTGCATTGCCCTACTACCTACATCCATGTAAGCATCCAGCAGGAGAGGGGGCTTGGTGCTTTTAGATATTCTTACAAGTAGTATTCCTTTAAACCCATTTACTGTCACTAAATTTTCATACAATCGACACATAACTGACACTTACACCCAGTATTCTACTCGTTTATTTTATTGGTATCAGGATGCCCATGAAAACAAAAGAGCCAGAACAACAAGTTAGGTCAGTTAAAAAGTTATCGTGCTTTATCGCTGACACAGATGCGCTGATAAAAGACGCCCAAGCATTACGCTATCGCGTTTTTGCCCAGGAAATGGGCGCAACCCTGAAGTCCGGGCAAGATGGTCTGGATTTTGATGAGTTCGATAATTATTGCGACCATTTGCTAGTCTACGATAATGTCAACGCAAAAATCATCGGTTATACACGGTTACTCAAGCAATCCCAGGCAAATCAGTTGGGGCGGTTTTATTCTCAAAACGAATTCATTCTGGATGGGGTGTTGGCGTTGCCCGGACGTTTTCTGGAAGTGGGCAGGACGTGTATTGATCCTGATTATCGTGGCGGTGCAGTGTTGACGACGCTTTGGTCGGCACTGGTGCAATATGCCCTGGAAGGCCAGTTCAACTATTTGTTGGGCTGCGCCAGCATTACTCCAGGTGTTAGTGGCTATGCCATCGATGCGGTTTACCGGGCTATCGATGCCCAAAATATTGCTTCGCCTGAGTTGCAAGTCAAACCATTGGTTCCAGTACCCAAAGCATTGCGCTGCCAGCGTGATGAATCGGGGATACCACCTTTACTCAGTGCCTATTTGCGTTTTGGTGCGCTGGTTTGCGGTGAACCCTATTGGGATGAAGATTTCAACTGTATGGATCTGTTCATCCTGTTGCCGCTGGATCAATTACAAGAACGCTACAGCAAACACTATATGCGAGGTTGCCAGACTAATGAAGTTGAAAATGCGGCTCTGCTATAAAATTTTTCTTATTGCCCTGCTGTTCACCAGCGGACTAATCATAGCCGCCATTATTTTCCCGGTATTTGGTGTTTTATGTAAACCATCCCGTGCCAAACGCAAACGCGATGCGCTGAAAATGGCGTGGTTGGGATGGTTTAGTGCCATTGTCCGTTTGCATATTATCAAAGAAGGTGAACCACTCGATAACTCAGGCCTTCTGGTCAGCAATCATATATCCTGGCTCGACATTATTGTTCTGGGACGTTTTTTGCCTGCCCATTTTGTTGCCAAGAGTGACATATTGGATTGGCCGGTCATCGGCTTTCTCGCTAAACAAGGTGGCACTATTTTTGTCCGTCGCGGCGATAAACAGCAAGTAAAAGCAACCGCTGAACAAATGCTTTGGCAGTTAAAGCAAAACAGCATAGTTATCGCTTTTCCCGAAGGTACTACGACTAAAGGTGATGTGGTCTTACCCTTTCATGCGTCTTTGTTCCAGCCAGCGCTATTAACCAAGTCAGCCATTCAGCCAGTCGCAATTCAATATGAGGGCGAAGCTACACAACACGCCCCGTTTATTGGTGAAGATGCTTTTGTGCCGCACCTTATCAAGATGTTGTCGTTGGATAAGATTGAAGTGCGCGTTGTTTTTCTGCCCACCATAAGTTCGGCAGGAAAAAACCGCCATTCAGTCAGCAACGAAGCGAGGGCAATGATTTTGGATAGTATCACGGAGGAAACCAAGATAACAGCCATTTCAAGCCTAAATCGTTGATCAAAGCGTAAATATCGTACGCAAAGAATTGTTCGCTATTCGATGAAAGTACAAGGAGATTGATTTTTTGTCTTGCGCTGTTATTCGGATTACCACTGTAACGCGCGTAATCTGGAGAATTTCTTCCTTTGATGTTCGTGCATACGAATCATGACGTTGACCAGCGCTTCTATCGCATCGAGTATATAGGGGCCTTTATTTAGCATGACACATTCTGCGCGAACGGCCATCGCTGCATCAGTAAATTCAGGTCTTGACCGTACGCCTTTCTTGGCAATGGATTCCAGTACCTGAGTTGCCCATATAACAGGCACATGGGCTGCTTCACATAACCACAGCATTTCTTCTTGAATTTCAGCCAGTCTCGCGCTACCCAATTCTACTGCCAAATCGCCTCGGGCAATCATGATGCCGAGGTTATGTCGACCGATAGTCCCCAGTATAATATCGGGGAGATTTTTTACGGCCAGATTGGTTTCAATCTTGGCGATAATAGGCAGCTCCGATGCATTCCTCTTTACCAGTTCTATCATCAAACGCTCCATGTCGGCCAGTGTTTCAACAAATGAAAAACCGACCAAGTCAGCGTGTTCACAAACAAAGTCCAAGTCTACGAGATCTTTTTCACTTAATGGCGGCAAGTCAAGAGTGGTTTCCGGAAAATTAATCCCTTTGTCGCTATGGATTTTCACGCCACTTGGTTTAGCCACTGTGATACGTAGCAGGGCCCCCTGATGGGTGATTTTTTCTACTATAGCCCCTAATTTACCGTCATCAATCCAGACAGGTTCACCGACTTTGAGTTTCGATATGGCCGAAGACAGTGAGCAACCAATATGTGCAGGACGAACCAAGGCTCCGCTAGCAGAATATTCGGCTGGTTTTCCCACGATATGTTCTGCTGTTAACAATAACAATTCATTTTTCATTACCCGAATATCTAAAGGCTCACCATCAAACTTTCCCAAAGTGAACTCATCGGCACATTTTTTGCTGTCCAGTTGGTCAGGCTTGAGCAGCTTTAATTTACAGCCGGAAACAAGATAAGCCGCTTTTTCACAACTAACCAGCCAATCTGTACTTGAAAGCGCTTTTTCCACCTTTAGATAACGCTGTTTTTCTTGGCTATCGATAAAATCCAAGAACATGCCGGGCGCAAGTTTCTTATGTATCTCTTTAGGTATGGGGATTTTGAATAAGGAGTTATCTATTGGTGAGTTTTCCGAATCAACGGT
Source organism: Methylococcaceae bacterium (assembly GCA_003155565.1). Taxonomy (GTDB): domain Bacteria; phylum Pseudomonadota; class Gammaproteobacteria; order Methylococcales; family Methylomonadaceae; genus Methyloglobulus. The sequence continues at coordinate 6,290 of PMDM01000183.1, forward strand.
TAAAACCAGATAGCCGGAAGCAACTATTTTACCGGTACGGTCTTTTTTTACCTTGATATGATAAATAGGCGGCTCTAGAGCGATGGCTCCGGTTCGAATCTTGTGGCCTGCAAGATCCATAAGAATACGGCAAGGACGGCCTGTTTCGGTTTCTGCTCTGCGAATATTGTTTATCATTCCATGCCAGACCACAGGTTCATCGTGAGCGCAATTGATGCGTGCACAGGTCATGCCTTTTTTAATCAAGGCATTAACGAGCCCATAATCCCATGATGCTTCAGTACCTAAAGTCACCATGACATGGGCTTTACCATGTTCATGAAAAGGGCCAAACAATTCCATAGTATGCTGCTCTAAAAGCTGTTGGCCGCGATTAAGGCCGTATTCGTTCGGATTCTTTTCACCCGGACGGTAGTTTTTGTCTGTGGCGCGTGACAGTACATCAATCAGTGCATCAAATGTTGATAAGACCGATGCTTCCGCTCGACCCAAAGAAGACAAGCCAGCTTGGGCAAGGCGATCCTGCAAATGTCGCAAATCGAATTGGCGCATGGCTAGGTAATGAGCCAGGTTATACGCGCTTTTGGAAAAAAAACCGGAATGGAAAAGTTGCTGATATTTTTGCAAACGCTGGTTTGCATGGGTTTCAATCTCTTGGCGTAAGCCAGCGACTTCAGTAAGAATTTGTTTCAGGATATCTTCATAGGGGTCGTGAGTGATTTTATTAGTTGCTGTCATGTTGCCGAAAACAATTCCATTTTGATGAGGCCAGCTTACTTAAGAATTGTGACAGCCTCATGAAAAAACTAGGGCTCCTGTTTGAACTGAGCCTTGGATCTGGCTGCTTATGACGTACTGATGCAATAATCAGATTTTATCCTAAACGAAATAATTCCCTCGCCAATAATTCGACCCACCAGGATACCAGCAGGGACAGAACCGTCATTGCTAATATAAAGCTAATTAGGTCGTGGTGTTTGAATAGGTGTTTGTTGAATATTGGTTTGCTCATGATGTGTCCTCTTTTAAATCATCAGTAAGCTAATATACTGATACGAGCAGGTTAAGATATGATGACACTTGTATGAAGTTTTTATGACAGGATTATTACTCTTGCGCTTCGATTCGATAGGCTTCGATCATCGCTTTGCCAGTGCCAGGCAGTGTGGACGCAAGGTACAAGGTATTGCCATCAATTAACGGCGCAGAAAGCTGCCGTCCCGTTCCTAATAGGGATTGTTCAAACAGTACAACCCCATCTTTTACCCGGATACCATACAATGTGCCAGGATTGCCGATTTCAACAGTCCAGACAATCGCATCATTGTTTTTACCAACTGTAGAAATAACAGGCAGTGAAGGATGGCTTCTAAATTTCAGCACCGCTTTACTACTAGCCGGATCAGGGTAGTGCCAAAAGCCCTGCAATTTCGGCTTGCCATCTGCCAGCACGATCTTTAAAGCAACCAGACCTGCCGGATGGGTGTTATCTGGCATAAACGTGGGGATCACTACCACAGGCTCATCGTTGATATAGGTAAGTGCCGGTTGGGTAACGATCATCCCCATCCAGCCTGCTTTACAGGGATCGGATGGCGTACCGCACATATCGACAATTTGCAGGCGATCATATTGTGTACCCAGATGATTGGCATCAATCAAGTAAACCGCGCCTTCCTTCCCTGGTTGTACGAGTACGGAATGACCGCTTTTTAGGTTAACTTTAACAGGTGCGCTGGCGCCTAGGTCATAATCCATCCAGGCCAGACATTCCCAGAAAGTCTTAACATCGCATTCGCCATTAGCGGGTTTAAAAAACGTATTGCTTGCTGTCAATCGTGGGATGAACAGATTCTTGCAAGAGGACATACAAGCGTAGTCCGGCTGACTAGCATTAAAGTTTTTACACAGTTGTGCATCACACTCAGGATTAAATTGCAGGCCCGGCTGCACACGCATGAGGGTATTGGCATAATCATGCCGGGCGAGATCGACTTGTCCATTGCCGACGGGTACAATTAATTCAAAACTATCGGCAGTCGGATACAGTTGCGGCCCTGCCGGTGTCCAAATACCACCGGCACAAATCATTTCCTGAGTGCCGAATTCGATAGTGACAGGGCATTCAGCTTCCGGGGTAGTCAACAGCACATTGCTTATTGCCTGGGCTGTGCCTAGTAGCTTCCAAGCATCCATATCAATTTCAAACAGCCAGCCGTGAAAGGGCTGGGTATCCCCGGCATTGCCAAAAGCAGCGTAGACAAATCCCCACTCAGAACCTACCTTCCAAGTATGTTTGAGCGCAGAATGAGAAAAAGCGGTGGGTGGGTTGAATTTGACCGATGCAACACCACCTGCGGCAGGTTTTTCAGCCGACAACACCAAGACCGGAAAAGTCTCGTCCAGCTTTCTTTGCGCCAAATCTATCACCGCCATGCGATGGCTGGTACGTACGCCTTTTTCAAGACATTGATAAAGAATGACCAGCTTATTGCCTATCATCACCGGAGTAGAAATAAGTTGTGTTTCTTGACCTTCTGGTGCGGGGGCATTGATTTGCCATTCCAGCGTTCCGGTTTCGGCATCCAATGCGGTAATCACACCATTGGAATCAGGCACAATAACAAGTGGTCGCCCTTGGGATAAATCAAGTAGAGGGTTGGCAATAATACTTTCATCAAAAGCGACAGATGACTTGGCATCAGCAGGAAAAATCCTTGTCAGTTTAAAGGCTTCCGGCTGCGCAGGTTCGGCTAGGCAACTAATAGTGAAATAGCCTGCTAACAGCAAACTAAGCACTACAGTGATAAAGAAAAATAATTGTCTGACTGCAATTCGCATGAAGCTTAAGTTCAAGTATTCAATTCCAAAGCTGGAATTTTAGTGCCGAACTATGACGGAATTATTACAGAGATATGAAAGTGTTCTTTCCAACAAGTGAAACCTAGAAATAATATGAATAAAAAAAGGCCGCTATCAACGCTATGAAGTAGCGGCCTTGGAGTTACACCTGAAGAGGCATTAGGGACAGTTTACTTATCATTATGTTACTGTGTTAGACATCAACATAAGTGTATTTCTTCAAAGTTTTAGCTGCATATTAGTGAAAACGTGCATCCCAAAAGCAATAATAGATTTTTTCATGGAACGATCTCCTGGTTAGTGTGGTTATTCTTTATTAGGCTAATAACTAAAGGGAGTCGCTATTTTTGCGAAAGCTTGTTTTGGGCATACCAGCCCAAGCAAGCGGCAAAAACTTAACGCGACCGCCAATGTCTTCGGCTGCCCGGATTCGTCCTCGGTTCGCCACGATGCACAAC
>PMDM01000120.1:0-1630 GCA_003155565.1 Methylococcaceae bacterium
AATAAGCTCGAGATTGGCAGGGATATCAATAAAACAAGGCGTTGTAGCTAACTGCAATCTGTAGCTATACATAGTTAGGTTCTATACATAGTGGCCGCTATGGATAGCTATCCATAGCGACCCAAAGGCGACATTCACAATTTGCGCACATTCCAATCCAACACCCTTTCAGCACTTCAACAACAGTCCCTATATTATTCTATAATAACTTGAAATAATTATTTCATTCTGTAGAATGTATTCAAGCTAATGAAGGAGTAGTCATGAACACTGTTTCCACTGCTGCACAAACCACTCGGTCAAGAGTATTAAGCCAGGCCGTGATTGAAGCGGCAAAGAGGATGAAAGTCGGCCCGACTGACCTTGGGTTGATTGTTGGGTTCAGCCAACCCACTGCTTCACGCCTGCTTCGCGAAAAATTTTCCATTCCTGAAGGCAGCAAGGAGTGGGAATTATCTGCACATTTTGTAAGGCTTTATCGTTCATTATCCTCAATGGTTGGTGGTGATGATGCGCTCGTCGAGAGTTGGCTTAAATCGCCTAACAAAGCCTTTAGCCAACAAATTCCACTCGACTATATCAAGCGAGTGGACGGCCTTATTCATGCCTGTAACTATCTGGACGCACACCGCGCTACAGTCTGAGGCTAAGCCTTGGGCTGGCTCTGGATGGCGAGCAGTAGAGGCGCAGCACAAAAATGCCACCATGGTGCTTGCACATGGAAATCTGAGCGACCAAGCTACCCTGGAGAACGTCTTGGATGCAGTGAAGCCCATCCTTCCCCCAGAAGCGGAAGGATTGCATTGGCTGCTCTTTACCCCATTTAGGTACCCGCCCAAAAAGGGAGGCTTCCGCTTTCGGGCAGAAGGTGAACTTGGTGTGTTCTATGGGACAGAAGATTGTAAAACCGCCTGTGCTGAAGCCGGCTATTGGCGCTGGAAGTTTTGGATGGATAGCGATGGCTTGCGCGGACATTCAAAGACGCTTCAACTCACGCTATTTGGATTTCATGCACAAACAGGGCGTGGAATTGACTTATCAGTACCACCCCTATCTTCCAATCGCGGCGAATGGATGCAGCCATCGGATTACAGCCACACGCAAGGGTTAGCAGCGCAAGCCCGTCTAGCTGATATTGAGCTGATTCGATACGAATCCGTACGCAATAGTGGCGGTATCTGTCTTGCGATCCTGTCACCCAATATGTTTAGAGGTATTGATGCTTATAGAAATAACCAGCAAACATGGAATCTTCATATTGAACCACCATCCAAAATCACTTGGCAGCGTGAGCTAAGTGGTGATGGATTCTCGTTTGAGCTTGAATAAAAAGGAGTTCGATTTATGTGGCGGTCTAATAAAAACTTTATTTCACCACGAAGGTCACGAAGAGTCAGAATAGTATCGTTCCCACGCTCCGGTGTCACTGCCATTAAGTTAGCGGCAAGCGCCTTCTCCCTTGAGGGAGAAGGCTGGGATGAGGGTGAGTTTATAAGGGCTTTTCCTTGTTTTGTATCTCCTCACCCCAGCCCTCTCCAGCAGGAGAGGGAGATGGCATTGCTTAACTTAATGGCAGTGACGCACCGGTGTGGGTATGAATCCTGTGCCGCTCCAGCGGTGCGGGACGCAG
>PMDM01000120.1:1645-9709 GCA_003155565.1 Methylococcaceae bacterium
GCAAAAAAGCCTGCCCACCCTACTTAACTAAAGCTGTGAGCGATAAAATTTTTCCAATTCAAGGACGGCCATTTTTTGATATGAAGCATTATTTAGCTTGACCCAAAGATTCATTACAAAATAACCATAAGGCAGTATGGGGCCCTGATCAGAATAGGCAATTTCATGGAAATGCTTGTTCTCATCTTCATGATGTCCAATATGGTGAGGTAGCCCAATCAAGACGTATCGGCTTATTGAGGAATGGCTGACCCAGCCATAAGTCTTGCCGAACTGCCCGTTTTCCAAGCCCCAATGTTGAAAATAATTTACGGTTTCCAGAATACGAACGGCGGCGATGGCTTGGTAAAGGAACATGAAAGCGGCCAGCCAGCCATAGTAGACTATAATTAGGGTCAGCAGCATGAACTCAAGTAACAGGCCTTGAAATACTTGATTGTGAATGATGCCATGCTGATTTGGGCTAAGGGTCAGTCGATCTTGTTCCGAACGCCAGGCATAGCGTAAATACCCCAGATAAACCCGTTGCCAATAGTCCTTAAAATTCTCGTCCAATTTTGCCGTGGCTATGTCATCGGGCATGCCCAGGTTGAGGTGATGGCCGCGTTTGTGGGCGATAACAAAATGTTCATAACAAACGCTACATAACAAAAATCGGCCTAGCAGTTGTAGGGTGAGTTGTTGGCGATGGATTAATTCATGGGCAACCACGATTCCCGAAGTGCCGGAACTGGTGGCCACCAAAAAGCGGATGGCAACCAGATTAACCAAGCTGATGANNTTAGTGGATTCCCAACGCAGTTGGCTTACATAACCCAGCATGAAGATGATGTTTGCCAATTGTAAAAATGTCAGGGTATACAAGATGCCGTCATAGAATTTTTGCGAATACTTTGGGTTGCTTTCAGGCTTAAAGTCAGGGCAGAGCCAATCGGCCAACAATACCAACCAGAAAGGGATCGTCCAAGCCAAGGAGCTGGCGATACCGTGCAGCCCAGTAATCAGGAATAAAAAAGTGCTAATCGGCAAGATAAAGCACATTAAATGCTTAAAACGGACGGACATCACAGCTGCACTGCAATGGTTATGGGAACTCTGAATAAGTCCTTCGACAGGGCTCTCCTGAGCATAGCCGAAGGGCTCAGAACGGACGGTAATGGGTTGGTTTCGTTCGTGGTGAGCTGGTCGAACCATGAGCGAAATCAACCTGTTCAGAGTTTCCTTATGGGAACAGATGGTTAACATAATTATTGTGCCTTCTAATAATTGTTATTAGCACGTGGGCGTTTCAGCAAATATTGCCCAATCAGTGAAAATTTAAAGCGCTTGCTGGCAGTTTGTAAAGAACAATAGCCGGTGTAAATCCGCCGCCAATGGGCTAGCATGGTGTGCTCGCCGTAACAGGCGGATATTTCATCAAGATAGGCTTGTATCGCCTTAATAGCCAATGCTGAATGTCCCGATGAGAGGTTATCTATGGAAGTGTGGATGTCGACGATAGCGGAGTTGATGCCCCAGAATTTGAGTTCTTCTGATAAACGCAGATAAACCCTGCCCAAACCGCTGATTTCAATCGCCATATTCAAACCCAAGAGTTCCGGTAAAAATGCGCTAGGGAACTTGGATATTGCCATCAGATAGACCGGAATATCAAAAGCGCTATTGATAAAGCCGGGATGATTGACAAAATCCTTGGAATAAATCGGCGGCAGTTTGATATTCAAACTGTTGAGCAATTCCTGGTAAATATGGGGATGATTTTGCTCCAGGATGCCATTGCCGGTTTCGTCTTCGTAAATCTTGTGTAGCAAAGCACCAATTGCATGACTGGAATAGTAATCGAGTTGATGGATACCTTGTAACCAACTGCCGTCGGTCAGGATGGTCGGAGCAAACTGTTCAATTCCCCAAATGTAGGCATTTTTGGATAGTTTTGGCTTTCTGTTTAATGCCTTATAGGCATCAACTTCATGTTGATAAATCGACTTGATATAAATTTCAAAAGCTTGGTGAGAGTATTGGCGAAAAGGTATGCGGTTAAAAAATTTTGCCCTAGTCAAAATTCGGTTAACTTTATGTTTTGCAGTAGGCAAAACCTCTGGGAAGAGGTCGTTGTTGACCAGATAATAATAGAGTTCCCGGTTACTGAGTTTGGCGTAATTGTCCTGAGCTACGTCGTTAAACGCTAGTTGTGCTTCGGTTACGGCAACTTGGGGCGCAGGATCGCTGGAGATACTCTTTAAACCTACTTTATAGTTTGTAGATTTATGTTTTTTGCCTTGTGCCGTTCCTGGATTAAGCTCAGATAACAACCAGTTTTTGATAATGGCTTTGCCACTGTCATCAAGCACCCCAAACATGGGGCCGTTAAACTCAAATAGTTGGAGTAACCGGCTGTTTTCGGGTTTTCCACGGTCTACATACGGTGAATGCAGTAAGGTAGCAAGGAAGTTTGCGCTTTTGAAAGGCGTTTCCTTAAACCAGTCGTCGATAGTCCTGATGCCTAAGCGAATTTTTCCGTGGTGGCCTATGGCATTAGGCATTAGCGATGCGAGTAATTTCTCAACAGATTGTCGAGGCGAGAGGGTAGTGTGACAGTGTGTGCTGATCCGGTGACCGCAGCGTTCAAGTTGATGTTGATGCAGCCAGAATCCGGTTTGTATCCGTTGCCACAAATCGTCAGTTTGCGATTTAAATTCGCCAAGATAAGCCTTGATAATAGCCGCAATAGGCGTAATCTCCAGCTTGCGTTTGTCGCTTCGGGCAGTGATAAAGCCGGGCAGTTTGGTTTCGATATTGTCAGGAAAAAATTGCTCCAGCAGGCTTGGGCTTTGGCAGTAAGATAGAGTAAAGCCCAGGATTTCTGGAAAAAACACGCGGGGAAACTGCGCCAATGCCAGTTGGATCGTGGCAAAATCGAATATCTCATCACCAATTTCGGGTTGTTTAGCGAATTCCAACGTATGCAAGGCAGGTAACGCAATACCGGAAGCCAACACATGGGCACGGTAAATCTCCCGGCTATTGGCGATGCTGTGTTCGCTTGCCGTTAACCTTAAGGTCACGACCATCAGGTCTACCACTAACGGTGTTTGGCTAGTTACCGTTTGGGCAATGTTGGCTAACCAGCTTGGTTCAGTAAAATAAATAGGCGCATATTGAGCCAGGCAGTCGTTTAACACAGTTTTTGGCAATGGGTAGGGATGCGCTGATGCCGTGTGTTTAAGCAGGGTACCGAGCGCGGCAGGACTGTATTTTGTGCTGATTGTGCCAGAAAATTTTTGATTAACTGTTTGAAAATGCTGATTTAAAAAAAGATAGGCGCGGGGTAGGGCATCGTAATGTTCGCTGATATGAATTAATGTGTAGAACAGGCTGCGGCTATCGTTGCTGGCATCGGGCGTAGCCGTAGCGGCTGGTTTTGAAAAAACCGGCTGTAATGTAGGCGCTAAGGCAAGATTAAACGCGTTCATTTTTGTGTAATCTCACTCCTCACGAGGTTTAGTTATTAGATAATCATTGACCACCAATACATCCAGTCCAGTGGTCATAAACACAGTCAACGCATCCTCAAGGCTATGCACCAAAGGCTTGCCCATTATATTAAAGCTGGTGTTGAGCAATACAGGCACTTGCGTAAGCTGGTAAAACTGTTCGATCAAGTCATAAAAACGCGGATTCCATTCCCTTTTGACTGTTTGCAGCCGTCCAGTTCCATCGACATGACAGACGGCTGCGATTTTATTTTGCATGGATTTGCGGATGTGCAGCGTTTTGTCCATATAAGGTGACTCGTGGTAGTTCTCGAAATATTCATCCGCGTACTCATGCAGGATGGAAGGCGCAAACGGGCGAAACATTTCCCGGAACTTAACCTTTTCGTTGATAAGGTCTTGTGTGGCTGCTTTTCTTGGATCAGCGAGTATCGAGCGGTTTCCCAAGGCCCGTGGCCCATATTCGGCGCAGCCTTGCACCCAGCCGACCAACTTGCCATCTGCCAGTAACCGTGCGGTTTCTGCACATACACTGTCAGGTAAATGTTGAAAAGCAAGCGATCTATTGAATCGTATCAAACGCTTTACGGCATCATCCTTGATTGTCGAACCGGTATAGGGTGTTTGCAGTTGTGGTGGCTTTTGCTGTAGGGGCGAGTCTTCGTGATACGCCAGCCATGCTGCACCCAACGCACAGCCATCATCGGCGGGTGCGGAGGGAATAAATACCTGCTTGAATCGGGTACGTTGGGTGATCTGCCCGTTAAACGTCGAATTCAAGGCACAACCACCCGCCAAGGTCAGGTTATCGCATTGGGTGACTTCATGCAGGTCATTCAACAATTGTGTGACTAAATCGGCAAAGAAAACCTGGCCGGTATATGCCACATCCGCCATTTGTTCTATCGGACTATCGGGGTGTTGTTTAAACTCGTCCAGTTTGGCGATTAGTTCAAAGAATGCTTCTGAAGGATGTTTGCAATCAAAGCCGTTAACGACAATGATTGAGCTTAACAGGTTATACAGCTTCTGGTTGAGCTTGCCATAAGAAGCCAAGCCCATGACTTTCCATTCCTCGCCCTTAAGCCAGTCAAAGCCGCATAACTCGGTGATTTTCATGTAATACAAGCCTAAACTGGCCTTGCTTAAGCCTTTGGCTTCGTGCAGCCGTTCCAATTTCCAGTTACGGTAGCGGTAAAATGCCATAGAGCCATGTTCGCCGTAAGAATCAATCACCGCACAGGCGGCTTCTTCAAATGCACTGCCATAACAGGCAGTTGCTGCGTGGGTGAGATGATGGTCGTAATCCTTAAATGCTATCGCACAATCAGGGTAATACTCCTGAAGAATTCGCACCAAATTCAGTCCAGCACGGTCAATGCTGCTACGCTGGCAGGCCATCATGTGGTGTAATTGGTAGTTTTTAAGTGTCGAATGCAGCTTTTTGATGCCCGTTTTTAATAAACCCGGCGCAGACAAAAAACCTAATTTCTTGACAATATTTTCGTAGAAAGGCCGTTTTTTTCGCCAGTTGATAGCAATAACAACTCTTTTTGGATTAGGGCAATGCTGTACTAGCAGTTTAGGGATGCGAAACAACTGGTCAGGTTCGCAATTAAGCGCACGTTTATTTTGCAGATACCGTTCCGTCGCCTCGGCAAACAGCACTTCACCTTCATCGCTAATAATAGCCAAGGCGGAATCATGATAGGTGACCGATAGCCCTATGTAATAGGTTGACATACAGTTTTTGCTTCGCTCGTGTGCAAGTTTTTTAATGGGCAGTATAGGGTTTTTGTGGAGCTCTAGCCTAATATTTCTTTATCGTTTCGCACCATAACCATGCAGGTCGATCTTAATGTTGTCAAATGGGATTTATCGTATTATTGCTTTAATTGACTGAAAAAATAGCGGATTAGAAACCCTGTGGTTTTATGAGAAACGCTTACCTTAAAATGGCATATAAAAATTTATAACCTCATAAAATGATATTCACCTTTATAATCAACAGTCTCCTTGTAGCCCTAGCCGTGTTGATCCACTATGAGGCGCTTAACCTGCTATCCGTGCTGATCCCCAAACTCAGAGTAAAGCACCGCTTACGCGTATTGTTTGGTGTTTTTGGGGCATTGTTCGCCCATATAACTGAAATCTGGCTATTTGCCTTCGCTTATTATTTCAAAATACGTTCAGGTTACTTCGGTACATTGGAAGGCGATTTCAACAACAGCCTGATGGATTGCAGTTACTTTTCCTTCACCACCTATACCTCACTGGGTTTCGGGGATATAGAACCCACAGGAGATATACGGTTCTTGGCTGCACTGGAAGCACTTACTGGTTTAGTGTTGATCGCTTGGACGGCTTCTTTTATGTTCCTGGAGATGCAGAAATTGTGGAAAGATAAGTAATGGAATGTCGTCGGCGGATTTATTAACCCAATAGCATAATTATCCAGCATCCCACTGCGCTTAGACTAAAGCAGCTTGTACATAACCCCTAAAAAGATATACTGTTATCAGAAGGTATATCAATTTAAGGAAACTCTGAATAAGTTGATTCCGCTCATGGTTCGACAACTCACCACGAACGGAATCAACTCGTTACCGTTCGTCCTGAGTCCTTCGGCTACGCTCAGGNNATCAACAGGCCGAATCAATAAAGTATCCGTTTTGCCTCACAACCCCAAATATTATTTCCCATACAGGAGAAAACCATGTCTGAAATCTATGGCGAACAACATCGTGCCATGCAAAATGCGTTTGACACCAAAAATCTGGCGGATCGTGTCAATGAAATCATCGTTGCCGAAGAGATTGCCGATGATAGGAAAGGCTTTATTGAAACGCGGGACATGTTTTTTCTGACCACGATAGATCACCGGGGTTATCCTACCTGCTCATATAAGGGCGGTAATCCTGGCTTTGTTAAAGTGCTGGACAGCAAAACACTGGCCTTTCCCAGTTTCGATGGTAACGGCATGTTTCTTTCGATGGGCAATATTTTGGCAAACAACAAAATCGGGATGTTGTTTATCGACTTCGAGACACCGCACCGCATCCGTATACATGGCACTGCCAGCATTGACCAGCACGACCCTTTGATCGCTGAGTTTCATGGCGCTCAGTTGGTGGTTCGGGTTGCCGTTACTGAAATCTTTATCAACTGCCCCCGCTACATCCACAAATATCAACGCATAGCCACGTCAAAATACGTCCCGCAAAACGATTGTTCCACACCATCGGCGCAATGGAAACGTATCGATGCCATTCAGGACGCACTGCCAGAACGCGATAAAAACATCGCAGACGCACTCGGCGGAGCCATCACACCGGAAGAATATGGAGATATGCTAATGAAGGGAGAGGCTTAGCAAGCAGCTTCGATTTTGTAGGATCAATTGAGGAGATCAAGGTTGGGCTGAATAAGATGAAGCCCAATTTGAGATGCAAAGAAACACACCTGCTGTGTAACGGCATTGGCAGTTTGGTTTGTTGGGCTTCCTAAGCCTAGAAAAATCAGTTGAGCCTTCCAAATCCTCCTCGTCACTTATCTCATATCGGTTTTTAATATCGTCAATAGCCGCTTGAATTGAAGCTTTGCTTGGTATGGGATTGCCCCGCACTTACGGTGTCTGATAGCATTTGGGGTATCTCTATTGCGTAACGGCTCAAGCCCCAAAAGCCCCTCCATTATTGCGGATGCCAATGCCTATTTAGATGTAGACGGCAGGCTTCTTTGTGGCAGAATAGCCATTGCTATCAAAACAAAACCGTCCTGACACACGCCGCCTATTGCCTACTTACCCCACAAACCATGACCGCCTTACAAACATTGCTCAACGCCTACCGTGTAGCCGCCCAAACTCACCGCGAAAAAGGCACTTATTTTGAAGACTTGATTTGCACTTACCTTCGTAATGAGGCTAGCTATAAAGACTTATACAGCCAGGTATGGATTTATGCAGATTGGGCGCGTGAGCAAGGCTTGGATGCGCGGGACACGGGCATAGACTTGGTGGCAAAGACAGCAGGAACGGACGAATACCATGCTATCCAATGCAAATTTTATGCGGAGGATTATCGGATACAAAAATCCGATATTGACAGCTTCTTTACCGCATCCGGTAAAAAGCCGTTCAGTCATCGGATTATTATCAGCACCACCAACAACTGGAGTGAACACGCCGAAGACGCGCTACAAAACCAACAACCGCCTGTTAGCAAGATTGACCTGAGCGATCTTGAAAACAGCCAGATTGATTGGGCCAGCTACCAGCCACACCAACCGCCAGCACTGAAACCCAAAAAACAATTACGCGACCACCAGGCCGCCGCCTTAAATGGCGTAGAACAAGGCTTACAAACCTCAGAGCGCGGCAAGCTCATTATGGCGTGTGGCACGGGCAAAACCTTTACCAGCCTTAANNAAAAAGCGCAAAAAAGACGATGACATTGTACAAACCTTTACCCATGAGTTGCGCTACCCCGCCACCACCAACGCCGCACAACTTGCCAAGGAAATCAGCAAACGCCATGACGGCCACCACATGAGCGTGGTGTTTTCCACT
>PMDM01000306.1 GCA_003155565.1 Methylococcaceae bacterium
TTGAGGTACAACCAGCGTTCCCGTAGACGCTACATGTCGGTAGGCGGAGCATGGGTAGCCGGAAAGCGTTTCTGGCCTATGTAAACGAGATTTTTGACCGGTGATGGTTGAGCAACGACGGGGGCTGGTGCAGAAATTCGAATGGAGGGCGGCTGATTTCCTCGGCGTGAAGCACTGCATCACCATGTGCAACGGCACCATCGCCTTGGAGATTGCGACTCGCGCTGGAGTTGAAAGGCGAGAGTAATCGTACCGTCTTATATCCTATTACTGTTGATGCCCACCCAGATCGTACAGTGGGCTGTTAGCACCCAAAATGATACTATTGACCTAAAGCCTTTGATAAAGCCAATTTCGCGTACCATGTTTTACGCTGAAAAAGGCCGTAGGGTGTTCACTTTTGCTCCAGATCTTCCAAAAAAACCTTTTCAAGATTGAGTAAATTGCGAGATCGATCTTTGATTCGTTTTGTTGGTGTTCCGGCGTATATTCCCCAATCATCAAGGCTTTTGTTGACCATAGATAATGCACCGACTGCCACACCTTCACCCACAGTAACTTCAGGGAGAATAATGCTATTTGCCCCTACTAAAGAATGCCGTTTTAAGGTGACAGTACCTCCTTTTATGCCCGTGTACTTGGAGGGAACTGTAGGGTTGGTCATGTGATTGCCAGAAAAATCATCTGATCTGGTGAATATTTTGATGCCCCACGAGATTGTAGTCAGATCTTCCATGACGATACCTTCAGCTGCAAGTAATGCGCAATACCCACCAATATGAATATATGAGCCAAGATTTATATACCCTTTACCCGCAGCCACAATCGTGCAATAGCCATCAATACGCACGTTGTCGCCGATAGTGATGTTCTCAGCACCAATGATGGAACAGGTGCGGGCAATGCGTACATTACGACCTAAACTGCGGAAGCCTTCATCGACCAAATCCTGTTCGGTGTAGTGTGTTGAGCCAAACAATCGAGTCATGCGGCGTACTCCGTTATTGAATAGGAAGATTGAAATAACGCAAAAATTGCTTTATTAAGCTATTGTTCGGCATAAACACGCAATAAATCAATGACATTCTCGACTGCCCCATTAGGCAATGTCGTCCCGCTCGGTAACACAATCACACGACCAGCGATCCTTTCTGTGTTCGGCAACATAAGCCGGGCGTGTGGATAAAAGTCTCGGTAGGGCTTCATGCCATGGCAACCAGGCCAGAAATATTTGCGGGCCAATATGTTTTCTGCATGTAGAGCGGCGATGAGAATATCTCGCAGTACGGGAAAATCATCTCCTACTTCTAGCACTACATACTGGTAGTTGTTGCGTTCAGATTCATCATAGGTCAGTAGGCTGAGGCCTGGGATATCGACAATACCTTCGCGGTAAGCGTTGTAATTGTGCAGGTTGGCAGCAATAACCGTGTCGATATACTCCAGATTGGTCAAGCCCATCGCGGCGCAGACTTCAACCATTTTGCCGTTGGTGCCGGGGTAGATAACGTTATCGAGCCCGGAAAAGCCAAAGTTGCGCATCAGGCGCATCTTGTCGGCGAGGGCATCATCGTTGGTCAGGATTGCGCCGCCTTCAAAGGTATTGAAAAACTTGGTGGCATGGAAGCTCAGGACTTCACAAGCACCGAAGTTGCCTATCATGGTTCCGCCCATGCCGCATCCGAAGGCATGGGCGGCATCGTACATCAACTTGAGATTGTGTTCATCGGCAATAGTCTGCAATTCGGCATTCGGTGCGCCACGTCCCCACAGATGCACGCCGATAATGCCGGTGGTGCGGGGTGTGATCATGCGGCGAACGGCAGCGGGATCGAGGTTGTGGGTTTGAGGATCAATGTCGGCAAAAACCGGGGTTATCTCTTGCCATTGCAGGGCGTGTGCGGTGGCGATAAAAGTATACGAAGGAATAATCACCTCGCCTTTGAGTTCCAGGGCACGAATGGCAATTTCCAGCGCTATTGTGCCGTTGCACATCGCTATACAATGCTTCACATCCTGATAAGCGGCAATTTTTTCCTCTAATTCCTGTACCAATGGACCATTGTTGGAGAGCCAGCGACGGTCGAGCATTTCGCCCACGCGGTGAAGAAAATCCTTTCGATCACCGATATTCGGGCGTCCGACGTGTAACGCTTCATCGAAAGCAGGTGGTGCGCCGTTGATGGCAAGGTCATTTAATGATTGTATTTTTTTCACTTCTACTGTCTTGGTGTCAAGTTTTGATTAATAAAACACGCTTTATTGTAAAAGCGCCCTGTTTGAGCTTGCCTCTTCTCGATGCTTCCGGATAATCGCCTCTGAACGCCCGAGCAATATCCCCACCAATAACCATAACCAAGGAGCTAATGATGAATTTGGTAGCTGATCAATAATAATTAAACTGGCTAATAGTGCATGGGCTGCCAGCATGATTAATTCTTTATGGGAATTAGCTAACTTGGAGGCCGCTTTTTTCGCACTAAAAACCGGGATCGCTAATAAACCAAATTCAGCAATAAAGCCAGCCCAGCCAAACTGACTAAATGTTATAACCCAAAGGCCATCGGTTAGAGTCACATCTTTCCCGCTTTCAACATCGTAAACCCGGTTACGTCCCCAACTACCCCAGCCAAAGAAAGAGTTCTTCCGGCCATGTTCCAACAATATGCGTTCATTCTCAAAGCGAACCCCCATTGATTCTGCACGCTCTGTATCAATAGACCTCACCAGTTCCAACAGAGGTTGATGCGGAAAAATATTCATTATAGACATTGTTGGATAAAGTAAGGCCATTGATGCCAAAATGACCGCAATCCGTAGCTGTGTTTTAACTTTAGTGATTTTTATCAGCAAGAGTGCAAAAAAGCCATAAAGAATTGAAGCCGCACTTTTACACAACACCAATATTAACATTAAGTAATATGTCACATTAGCGGGTGAAAATCGGCGTATTTTGTATTTTAATTGCCACAGTACAGTTGCGGAAATCAAGGCGATAGCAGCAAAAAATGACACTAACAAACCATGCCCCATAAAAACTACCGGTCGAAAGCCACCATATCTTACTTGTTGACCAAAACTACTATGAGGGAAATAGCCGTATATCCAGGTATGCAATTGTGGGCTCATACGTATTTCAAACAACATCAACACTGAATACCCTAAACTGGCTAAAACCAGCGTTCTGAACATCAATAACTGATTTTCGTAAGTCCGGAAAAATTGCCGTCCGATAAAAAATGGTATGAATACAATAAATTGCCCAGCAACTGCCGAGAGTGCATCATAATGGGTCATTCCAGGCAGAAATCGTGCCCTTTGTATTACAGGAGTGTCGTTTAATTCGGCCGTAATAAAAGGCCCTACAATATAAAGAAGCAAAAGCCAGCTTACCAAGCGGTTCTGTCCGAAGATAGGAATTCGCTTTCCCGCTATAAATCGACACCCGATAAATGCGGCAAGTGCTGGAATTGATGCTTTGTCTAACGGAGGTATCATGGAGAAATCAATTGCGGTTCCAACAGGCAGAAACATATGCCCACCCAATATCGTCCAGAGAGTTGCCTCTTGCATTGGTTTAGTTCGAAACAACCAAACCGCAACAATCGGCCAAATCCCTATTGCAATATAGGCAAACCAATTACCCATTATCTTCCACTTAACTCCATTTATTAAACTGAATTTGAAAAATTGCCATCTAAAGTATTTTTAAAAAAGCATTGAAAAGCTTTTTAAAATCATAAGGTTACTAGGTTTAACCCAACACTTAATCTGTTTTAAAGTTTTTTGCTTAATGTCTATCCATGTTGATGAAATAGTTAAGCATGCCGATTAAAGTTCCCTATAAGCATCTGGGCATCTACCGGAAGCTGAGGAGGGCGGGTACGGATGATCTATATTTTTTATTTACCTTGCTGGCGAAAAAAGTGCACAGAATGTTCACAAACCCCCTTTTGAACAACGATCGTATCTACACAATAAAAATGGAGAGCATGCAATCAGCAATGTATAGGGTCGTGAGTATATAGCATTATTACGGTTTATTAAAATGTAGCCAAAAAAAGCAATGAGATCGAAAGTGCTGCCCATTAACTTCACGCTAACCGAATTCGTGTAAACTTCTCGGAGACTTCAACTAAATTAACCAAGAGGAAAATGTTATGTGGATGCCTTACCTGAAAAAAATTTTCTTCATGTTTGTATTTTACGGTACGCAGTGTTACGCGCTAGATAAAGCGTCAGGTTACGGTGAAAAGGATAGCCAAAACTGGCATCGCGGCATTCTGTCCGAAAAAGCTTCTCCTGTCGATTTGTCATATTTGAACAAAAATGACATTCCAGCCGGAAAACATGGATTTGTTAAAGCACAGGCAGATAAATTGGTTTTCGAAGATGGAGTTCCCGTAAAGTTCTGGGGTGGCAATCTAATGGCTTACGCTTTATACAGTACGTCTGATGTTGATATAAAAGCTCAAGCCAAGCGCATCGCCCAGTTGGGATTTAACCTTATGAGAATTCATCACCATGATTCGTCGTGGGTTCAGCCAAATATTTTCAAAAACCAAGCCGATAATACGCAGGAGCTTTCAGCCGAAGCCTTTAAGAAACTTGATTGGTGGATTATATGCCTTAAAGATCAAGGCGTATATGTATGGTTGGATTTGCATGTCGGCAGGGCAATGACGAAAAAAGATGGAATCGAAAATTTTGAAGATTTAGCCCAAGGCAAAGACAGTGCTGAGATTAAAGGGTTTAATTACTATAACGAAAGCATCCAAAAGCAGATGCAAAAGTTCAATGAAGCTTATTTGAACCATGTTAATCCGTTTACCAAGCTTGCATATAAGGCTGATCCGGCTGTTATTGCACTGTTGGTCACTAACGAGAATGACCTCACACAACATTTCGGTAATTTGTTGCTGCCGGATAAAGGATTCCCCAAACATAACGCTATTTTTACTAATGATGCTGCACAATTTTCTAAAGTCAGCGGCCTGTCCAGTGATAAGGTATGGCGTACTTGGGAAATGGGTGAAGCCAAGATTTATTTATCGGATGTTGAGCATCGGTTTAACCAAAAAATGCTAACGCATTTGCGGGATTTAGGTTCGAAATCGATGATAACAACCACGAATAGCTGGGGAAATATGGGGCTTTTTGGTTTGCCATCTTTAACGGATGGCGACCTTATTGATGCCCATTCATATGGGGGGGCAGAAGAGTTTAATTTTAATCCTCGGAATAACCCAAGTTTTTTGACATGGATAGGTGCAGCGCAAGTTACCGGAAAGCCACTTTCAGTAACTGAGTGGAATATGGGTTCTTTTCCTATTCTTGATCGATATACCATGCCGATTTACACGGCCAGTATAGCCAATTTACAGGGCTGGGATGCCATGATGCTATATGGGTACAGTCAAAATCA
>PMDM01000268.1 GCA_003155565.1 Methylococcaceae bacterium
GTGTCAGACTGTGGATAGTGCAAAATCAGCTATCTATGAGCAGTTAAAAAAACATTAGCCCTTTTTTACAACTTCGCCAACACCCCAGCCACAGTCTCCCCCATTGCCGCAGGGGTAGGGCAGATGATAATGCCCAACTCTTTAAGCATAGCCACTTTTTCGGCAGCGCCTTCACTGGCGGATGAGATGANNTGATCGCCCCAGCGTGACCCATGCGGCGGCCTTCGGGAGCAGTCAATCCTGCAATATAGGCAACGACGGGCTTGGTCATATTGGCTTTGGCATAGATACCGGCTTCGACTTCTTGAGGGCCACCAATTTCGCCGATCATCATGATGACTTTGGTTTCTGGATCCCGTTCGAATTTTTTCAGGATTACCTGGTGTGCGCTACCGTTAATGGGGTCGCCGCCTATGCCTACTGAGGTACTTACACCTATCCCCAAGGCTTTCATTTGCGCCGCCGCTTCGTAACCCAAGGTGCCGGAACGGCCTACGATGCCGACATTTCCCTGCATATAGATATGCCCAGGCATAATGCCCAGCATGGAACGTCCTGGACTAATCGTACCTGCACAATTGGGGCCGGTCAGGATCATGCGCTTATCGTCTGGAAAACGTCGCAGGAAATTTTTGACCTTCATCATGTCTTGCGTAGGGATACCGTCGGTAATCGCCACGCAGTATTTAATGCCAGCATCAGCGGCCTCCATGATGGAGTCTGCCGCAAACGCGGGTGGTACGAAGATAATACTGGCATCCGCGCCTACTTCCTGTACCGCTTCTTTGACGGTATTGAACACGGGTAGGCCGAGATGCGTTTGTCCGCCTTTGCCAGGCGTGATACCGCCCACGACCTTGGAGCCATAATTAATCATGTCCTGGGCGTGGAAGGTGCCTATTTTTCCGGTAAAACCTTGGACGACGATACGGGTGTTTTCGTTGATTAAAATAGCCACTAGCACCCCCCTTTTGAAACCGCTTCATTACGCGCTTGCACGGCTTTTTCAGCCGCTTCTGCCAAGGTGTCTGCGGTGATAATCGGTAGACCGCTTTCCGCGATAATGCGTCGGCCTTCTGCCACATTCGTGCCGGATAAGCGGACAATGAGGGGGATTTTCATGTCGATTTTTCGCACCGCATGCACTACGCCCTCGGCTATCCAGTCGCAGCGGTTAATGCCTGCAAAAATGTTTACCAACATGGCTTTAATATTATCGTCAGCCAAAACCAAGCGGAAGGCTTTTTCAGTGCGTTCAGGCGATGCACCTCCACCAACGTCCAAAAAGTTGGCAGGTTCACCACCTGCCAGTTTAATCATGTCCATCGTCGCCATTGCCAAGCCAGCACCGTTAATCATACAGCCGATGTCGCCATCCAAACCCACATAACTTAAGCCCCGGTCGGCGGCGGCCATTTCCCGTGGGTCTTCCTGAGTTTTGTCACGTAATTCGGAAATTTTTAGCTGCCGGAACAAAGCGTTGTCGTCAAAGCTCATTTTTGCATCCAGCGCGATTAGCTCGTTATTGGCGGTAATAACCAGCGGATTAATCTCCAGCATACTCACATCAAGTTCACGCAAAGCGCGGTAGCAACCCTTGATGGTTTTAACCGCATGGCTCATGATTTCTGCATCTAAACCCATAGCAAATGCCATTTGCCGGGCTTGATAATCTTGTAAACCGACGGCGGGTTCGATATAGATTTTAGTGATGGCATCTGGATTTGTTACCGCCAGTTCTTCAATTTCCATGCCGCCTTGGGCAGAGCCGACCATGACAATGCGTTCTGAGCTACGGTCAACCAGAAAGCAGAAGTATAATTCCTTAGCGATTTCCGTTCCGGCTTCGACATACAACCTAGCACAAACTTTTCCGGCGGGCCCTGTTTGGTGGGTAACCAACCGTTTTCCTAATAAATATTCCGCCGCTTCTGCAACTTCCTCATGCGTGTTGCAGATTTTAATGCCGCCCGCTTTTCCGCGCGCTCCTGAGTGGATTTGGGCTTTCACCGCCCAGATATGGCCACCTATATCCCGTGCACGTTGCACTGCGTCTTCCGGGCTATAAGCCAAACCGCCCTCGGCAATCTTAACGCCGTAGCCGCTTAGTATTTCTTTTGCTTGATACTCATGAATATCCACGGCATCTCCTTCGTGTTTCTATGGTTATTGGGTTTTTGCAGCGATGGCTTCGGCTGCCCGTACGACATTATTCGCCATTTTTTCGGAGGCGGCATCTATCAAGCGCCCATCCAGTGCGGCTGCGCCTTTGCCTTGCGCGGCTGCTTCTTGTAATGCTATTAGGATTCTTTTGGCTTTTTCGACTTCTGCGGGAGGTGGTGTGAACACCTCATTAGCCAGTTCGATTTGCGAGGGATGAATTGCCCACTTGCCTTCACAGCCTAATGCCGCCGCCCTTTTTGCAGCAGATTTGAAACCTTCTGGATCTTTAAAATCGCCAAAAGGCCCATCAATAGGCCGCAATCCGTATGCGCGACAGGCAACTGTCATACGGCTAATGGCCGAATGCCATTGGTCGCCAGGATAATCAGGATTTAATCCGCCGATATTGGTTGTCCTGGCGCGATTACTGGCGGCATAATCGGCGACACCAAAATGCAGCGCTTCAAGTCGTCCACAAGCGCCATTGCGTGCGATGTCCTCGACATTCGCCATGCCCAGTGCGGTTTCAATCAAGGCTTCGATGCCAATCTTGTTTTTTAAACCTTGCTGCATTTCCAATTGGTTAAGCATGGCTTCAACCATATATATATCGGAATAAACGCCCACTTTAGGGATTAGTATAGTATCTATTTTAGAGCCTGCCTGTTCGACCAGATCGACCACATCACGCACCATGTATTGCGTATCCAGGCCGTTGATGCGGACGGAAACCGTAATGCCGTGGCTTTTCCAGTCCAGGTCATTGATGGCCTGGATGACATTTTTTCGGGCTTGTAATTTATCGTCGGGGGCAACGGCATCTTCCAGATCCAGAAAAATGAAATCCGCGCCGCTAAGCAATGCTTTCTCAAACATTTCAGGACTTGATCCCGGAACTGCCAATTCACAGCGTTGAACGCGTTGCACTGACGCTGTGTATAAGGTGTGACTCATTAAATATTCCTATTTGTAACTGGGGGATTTTTGAAAGATAGCTTGTGCTATCGTCACAGAATCCATATCAAAATCAACCCGCCATTGTACTTTCAGTGTAAACAATGTCAATTTTTAACGTGCGAGTGATTGCCGATTATAAGCGGCTATGTCATCATTATTAGCATTAGAGGTCAGTATGAACGATAAAACCTGTTTTTTGCTGCCTGGAAAATATCAAACTTATTCAATAACTACTTAGAGGCAAACCCATGGCTGGTCGCAATCATCTGTATATCCCAGGCCCTACCAACGTACCCAATGAAGTCCTTAACGCGATGCACATTGCGATGGAAGACCATCGCTCGCCCATTTTTCCAAAACTGCTGACACCGCTGTTGCAGGATTTGAAGAAGATTTTCCGTACAGAATCCGGGCAAGCGTTTATTTTTCCGGCGACAGGTACGGCGGGTTGGGAAATCCCGTTAACCAATTGTTTAAATCCTGGTGATAAAGTGTTGATCTACCGCTTTGGGCAATTCAGCCATTTATGGGCTGAAATGGCGAAAAGATTGGGTTTTGATGTCGAAATACATCAAGAAACCTGGGGCAAAGGCATACCGCTAGATAAACTTGAAGCCCGGCTCAAAGAAGATACAGGACACGAAATCAAGGCCATATTGGCGACGCATAACGAAACGGCTACTGGGGTTACTAGCGATATTGCCGGTGTCCGTAAAGCGATGGATGCGGCCTTACACCCAGCATTAATGTTTGTCGATGGCGTAAGTTCCATTGCCAGCATTGACTTCCGTATGGATGAATGGGGCGTGGACGGTGCAATCAGCGGTTCGCAAAAAGGTTTTATGCTGCCAGCAGGTGGCGCGTTTTTGGCATTCAGCCAAAAAGCATTAAAGGCAACCGAAACATCCACGTATCCCCGTTGTTTCCTGGATTTACGCGATCAAATGAATACCAACAAAGACGGTTATACGCCTTATACGCCTAATCTGCCATTGCTGTACGGTTTGCGTAAGGCACTGGATTTATTGTTGGAAGAAGGCTTGGATAACGTCTATGCCCGACATTACCGCTTGGCAGAAGGCACCCGCTTAGCAGTTGCTGCTTGGGGCTTGAAGCAGTGCGCCCAGCCAGGGTTTGAATCTAATACCGTAACGGCTATTGTCGTACCCGAAGACAAAGATGCCCGTCACGTCATCAGCACAGCCTTCAGTAAATACAATATTTCCTTGGGTGCTGGCTTGTCGGAATTGGCTGGCAAGGCTTTCCGCATCGGTCATGTTGGCGACATGAACGATGTGTCCATGCTGGGTGCAATTGCCGGTGTGGAAATGGCGTTGCTGGATAACGGATTTGATATTAAGGCTGGCAGCGGCGTTGCGGCGGCGATTGAATATTATCGGGCGACGGCTAAATAATACCGAAAGTATTGGTGATGCCGTAGCACCTGATTGTATTGACAATGGCAATACAATAAATATAATCATAACCAATGGATAGCCGCTATGAAAAGAATGGAATCAGCTTTGTCTGGAATGCCCGAAAAGCTTCGGCAAATCCTAAGAAACACGATAGCGTAACTATTGAGCAAGCTACAGAAGCGTTCTTTGATCCTTTATTCAAACTGGTCGATGCGGTAAGGAACGAAGAGGCGCGTGATGCGGTAATCGGCTATGATGAATCTGGCCGATTACTTTTTGTCGTTCATATAGAACTTGAAAAGGACATCATCACGGCTGATTTCTGCCCGCAAGGCCACTGTTACCGAGCGCAACGATTATGATTTCTGAACCCTTGAAAACCCGATTGACAAAAGATCGCCCAATGACCTCCATCACATTACGGATTCCTGTTGACGTGGTGGAATCCATGAAGACGATTGCACCTTATAAAGGTTTTTCTGGCTATCAAGCGTTGCTAAAGTCTTATATCAGCGAAGGGTTACGGCAGGACGAAGCACAATTTTCCTATAGCAAAGAAGCCAAACTGATTGCGGCATTAAAAAAACTGGGCGTACCGGACAGCGTTATTGAAGAAGCTGCGCGTGATGTGGCGTAGGGGTGGCGATTGAGTAATGTCGGGCGACGGCAAAATAATTCAACTCCATACCATTATCCTACATTTGCTACAGCTTACGTGTTGTTTATTTGATTGAAAGGAACTTGATGGACAGTTTTCTCTATGATACTGCACGAAGTGTTATACCCGTTATCATACTTGGGATATTGGGTTACTTTACAAAAAAATTTCTTGAAATAAACAGCAATGAAAAATGGGGCTGCTTGTTTGGCATTACGGTAATTGCTATAGTTGTTTATGGATTTTATCGATCATATACAGATGAATATTTCTCCCAACCTAGTTTTAGGCAATATATTCC
>PMDM01000181.1 GCA_003155565.1 Methylococcaceae bacterium
GTAACGAAGATGCTGGCTGGACCCATAGCAGCACGGTGCAGACGGTCACGAATGCAGGTGGCGTGGTCGGCGCCTGGCTGGCTGATTTTTGTTTCAGCTTTTTTGGCGTGGTGGCTTACCTGTTGCCCTTAATGATTATACGTCACGCTTATTTTGTTTATATCCTTGGCAAAGAAAACCGGAAGAAAACAACCCTAGTCCTGCACTGGCTGGGCTCAATAATCGCTATTTTGTCCAGCGCCGCCTTGTTTTACCTGCATATCTTAAGGATAGGTGTCGAATTGCCCGGCAACACGGGTGGCATTATCGGCCAGGAAATCGGTGATGCGCTGCTGTTGATGTGCGGCAATTCCGGCGCTACTGTACTGCTGATAGCTTCATTACTGGCAGGTGTTACCCTGGCTACGCAACTGTCATGGTTAACAATATTGGATTTAATCGGAAAATATTCAGTTCTATTGATAGATGTCGTGGGAAATAGTGTGCTTCGTTTCTGGGAAATGTATAGCAACAGACCCAGACAAGTGGCGGTGGCTGGGTTTGCCGAACCTAAAGTGGAGGCTTATTTTAAACCTGCTATCACACCAAGTACCTCAACAACATCAACTCCTACCACTAGTCCCGCAAAAGTCCCTGTGCATGAGGTTAAACTACCCTCACTGACCTCGACCATTTTCAGCCCCGTTGACAAGGCGGTTAAACACCCGCAAAAACAGCCGCGCCCTACGCATTCACCCGCCACTAATGGCGAAGTCTTACCGTCCTTGACTCTTCTCGATAACCGCGATACCCGCGTCAAGGGCTATTCCCAGAGCGACCTGGAAGAAATGTCGCGGCTGGTGGAAGACATCCTCGCCGATTTCAATGTGTCGGTAGAAGTCGTGGGCTTCCTGCCGGGTCCCGTGATTACGCGCTTTGAATTGTTACCGGCTGCGGGCGTTAAGGTCAGCCGTATCAGCAGTTTGTCGAAAGATTTGGCGAGAGCGTTATCCGTTACCAGTGTGCGTATCGTTGAAGTGATTCCTGGCAAATCGGTGATTGGGCTTGAAATCCCTAACCGCGAACGGGAAATGGTAACTTTGCGCGAATTGCTGGCTTCGCGGACGTTTGAAAAGTCCCCTTCCCTGCTGACACTTGCGATGGGCAAAGATATTTCAGGACAGCCACTGATGGCTGACCTAGGCAAAATGCCCCATGCCCTGGTCGCCGGAACAACCGGTTCGGGTAAATCGGTCGGCATCAATTCCATGATCTTGAGCCTACTTTACAAGGCCACGCCGGAGCAGGTGCGGATGATTATGATCGACCCGAAGATGCTGGAACTGTCCGTTTACGAAGGCATCCCGCATTTGTTGACACCTGTCGTCACCGATATGAAAGAAGCCCAGAATGCCCTGCGTTGGGCAGTGGCGGAAATGGAGCGGCGTTATAAATTGATGTCGAAAATGGGGGTTAGAAATCTTGCTGGCTTCAATCAAATGGTAGAAGATGCCACAGCGAAAGGCCAGACGATTAGGGATCCCATGTTCCAAATGCTAAACCCATTGTCTGAAGGCGAAGAATTTCCAACGCTGCATACCCTGCCCAGCATCGTCATCGTCATTGATGAATTAGCCGACATGATGATGATCGTCGGCAAAAAAGTGGAAGAATTGATTGCCCGCCTCGCGCAAAAAGCCCGCGCCGCTGGCATTCACTTGGTTTTAGCCACGCAACGCCCGTCGGTAGATGTCTTGACCGGATTGATTAAAGCCAACATCCCTACCCGTATTTCCTTCCAGGTTTCATCCCGTATTGATTCGCGCACCATCCTCGACCAAGGCGGCGCGGAAGCCTTGTTAGGCAATGGTGATATGCTGTTTTTGCCTTCCGGCACCAGCATCCCGATTCGCGCACATGGCGCTTTTGTGGACGATAATGAAGTGCATCGTGTCGTCGAATTTTTAAAACAGACCGCGCCGCCCAATTATCTGTCCGAAATTACCAGCGAAAGCTTTGAAAACAGCGACGGCTTCGGCACATCAGGCGGTGGTTACAGCAGTGATCCTGAATCGGATAGCTTATACGACCAAGCCGTGGAATTCGTCACGCAGTCCCGTAAAGCCTCCATATCCAGCTTACAACGGCGTTTTAAGGTTGGCTATAACCGCGCCGCCACGATGATAGAAGACATGGAAGCCGCCGGAGTGGTAACCCCAGCAGAAACCAATGGCACACGCATGGTGTTAGCCCCCCCTCCCCTACGGGATTAAACGTGTCCTACGCGGCAATTGGCGCTGCCCTGGTGATTATTTCAACAGCCCTTAGCCTGTTTACCCTCAAGTACAAGGCATACCAACAACCCAAACAAGTCAAAATCATCCTGTTTGGCTTGTATTTCTGGGGCTTCATTTTTTTGCAACTGGCTGTTTGTGCTGTGATTTATTACTTCCAAAAGCAATAAGCCCATGGAAAAGTGGGTCGCTTTCGCATTAGTTTCAATGATCTTTGCTGGGTTTACCTCGGTAATCGCCAAAATGGGCTTGGTTGGTATCTCCGGCGAACTCGGCATTACCATCCGCACACTATTTGTTAGCCTATTCGTACTTGGCTTTGCAGCCATTGCCGTACCGATGAATGATTATTCATTGTTGAGTCGGACAAATATACTCTGGCTAGGCCTATCCGCACTCACCACCACGCTCTCGTGGATTTTTTACTATAAGGCATTGAAACTGGGGGATGTAGCAACTGTCGCCCTAATCGACAAAGGCAGCGTCGTGGTTGCGATATTGCTCGCTTGGCTGTTGCTCAAGGAAGTCATTACGTTGCGTATTCTGATTGGTGGGGCTTTGATTGTTGGGGGGTTGTTGGTGATGGTTAAAAAATCATAAAAACGTAAGTACAATAGGTTGTGCCGAGGAACGAGGTGCATCTATCGCAAGCGATGCGCCTCACTTCGTTCACCACATCCTACCAGCTATGATGAATAATAGAATTGATCCGCTTGAAGTGCAATTTGGTTTAGCACATGACTGCATAAGAGCCTGCATTTATGGGAACTACATTGCTAAATCAAACATAAAAAAGGATGCATGGCTGAGCATACTCGACATGTGCTATTCGGATGCAATAATTTCCTGGAATGCCATCTTTGAAGCCAACTCGCAGAATTCTCATTGGAAAAAACTTGTGATGAAAGCCCCTGCCCCAGAGCGTTCAACATTAAAACCATTCTGCAAAACAATGATCATCGAGTACCTAGAAACTACAGAAACAGAATGGGATAGCTATCACGCAATGATGGTAGATATCCGAAACAATCGCCTTGCCCATTTTAATCATCTTAAGGACATAGCAGAACCACCAAATATTACTTGGGCGTTGCACTCTGCCTATTTGTACCGCGAGTGGTTGCTTTCGTTGCTGCGAGCCTACCAAAAGTCTGGGCTTCCGATCAAGATTTCAGAAACTACTGGGAAGGAAATGTTGACAATATTTAACTCACAGATCGAAGAAATATGCAAATAATGTTCAAGCTAAAACTCGTGTTAGTTATTTTCAAACACTGTAAGTAAAGATAATATATTGATAGCTTCAATCACATCTTCTCGTTTAACCTCAATATAGCTCGTAGGCTGGGTTGATAAACCCAGCTACACACTATTACTATCGGTAATGCTGGGTTTCGTACCTCAACCCAGCCTACAAAAAACTCTATTTTTATAGCAACGTAGATACTAAATTCTAACGAACGGGCAACATGCCCAGTCCGGCATTAAAAATATTACAACACCACTCTTAAAATCGTATATTTCAATCCGTCAAAATAATCCTCTTTAAGAGGGGCAAGCAATTTGTTAAACTGCGGTTATGGATATGTCTTTAATAGAAAGAGAAGCTTTGCATTTACCAATTTCAGCGCGAGCTAAATTAGCTCATAAGCTGTTGTTAAGCCTTGATAATATGCCTGAATCGGAGATTGAGGAAGCGTGGCTTGATGAAGCGGAACGCCGAGCAAATGAAATAGATCGAGGGATTGTTGAGCTAATTCCTGCTGAAGAAGTTAGCCGTAAAGCTCGATATTTATTGAAGTGAGCTATTATTTTCACCCAGGAGCCGAGACAGAACATTTTGAAACAATAGCATTTTTTGAATCCCGGCAACTTGGACTTGGTGAATCCTACCTATTAGAGCTAGAAGAAGTAATGGTCAATGTTGTTAAAAATCCATGCCGTTACCGAATTGAGCGCAAACCTAATATCCGATGTGTATCTCTTAAACGATTCCCTTTCAAAGTTGTTTTTCGTGATCTTGAAGGCGTGGTTCAAGTTCTTGCCGTTTCGCATAAGCAGCGTAGGCCGGATTATTGGCTGAAACGCCTGTATTAATATGCACTGTCCGGTGTTGTGTCTCCTCACCCCAACCAACCCTCTCCAGCAGGAGAGAGTTTGCATCCTTAACTTAACAGCATTGGGTTTGCAGCCCCACCCTGCATAAAGTGATATAATCCTAGGCTTAAAATCAATTATTACCCTGCAATATCACCCATCTCCATGCAAGAAATAAACCCTATCAAAAACCATATCGCTGACCTAAAAAGCCGTGGCGACGCGCTTAGGAGGTATCTTTGACTTTGACAACAAGAGCGAACGCCTCGTTGAAGTCTTAAGGGAACTGGAAAACCCGAAGATTTGGGACAACCCGGAACAGGCGCAAGCCTTGGGCAAGGAACGCGGACAGTTGGAAATTGTCGTCAATACCATCCGTGACCTGGAACAAGGCATGTCCGATGCGGAAGAACTATTGCTGATGGCGGTAGAAGAAAATGATGAAGCCACCATTGATACCGTCGTCGATGATCTGGCCGATTTTGAAAAACGGGTGGCAGACCTGGAATTCCGCCGCATGTTTTCAGGTGAAATGGATCCGAATAATGCCTTTTTGGATATCCAGTCAGGTTCCGGCGGCACGGAAGCGCAAGACTGGGCCTCCATGATCGAACGCATGTACCTACGCTGGGGTGAAAGCAAAGGCTTTAAAACCGAATTGATCGAAGAATCCCCCGGCGATGTAGCTGGAATAAAAAGCGCTACGATTAGGTTTGAAGGCGACTATGCGTTTGGCTGGTTACGCACCGAAACCGGAGTGCATCGACTGGTGAGAAAATCACCATTCGATTCCGGAAACCGCCGCCATACCTCGTTTGCATCCGTTTTTGTATCGCCGGAAATTGATGATGATATTGATATCGACATCAACCCCGCCGATATACGCATTGATGTCTACCGTGCCAGTGGCGCGGGTGGTCAGCACGTTAACAAGACCGAATCCGCCGTACGTATGACCCACAACCCGACCGGAATTGTCGTGCAATGCCAAAGCGACCGCTCACAACATAAAAACCGCGATACCGCGATGAAGCAATTGAAAGCCAAATTATATGAGCTGGAAATGCGTAAACGTAGTGAAACCCAACAGGCATTGGAAGACACCAAGTCCGATATAGGCTGGGGCAGTCAAATTCGTTCTTATGTATTGGATCAATCGCGTATTAAAGATTTACGAACGAACGTGGAAACAGGCAACACCCAAGCGGTTTTGGATGGCGATCTCGATCAGTTTATTGAGGCCAGCTTGAAGAGCGGGTTGTAAGCCAAGTTAAGGAAACCCTGAACAAGTTGATTCCGCTCATGGTTCGACCAGCTCACCACGAACGGAATCAACCCGTTGCCGTTCGTCCTGAGCTTGNNGGAAGCTTGTCGAAGGACTTATTCATAGATTCCTTAACAGAATATTGTTCCCTGCCCTGCATTTGGGAATTTAGACAATAGAAACAAATAACGAGTCATTACTAACCATGTCAGAAATCCAGCAAGACGAACAAGAACAAATCCGCCAGCGCCGTAGTAAACTCAATGAATTGCGCGAAAGTGGCAACATCGCCTTCCCTACCGATTTCCGCCGTAATGTGGTGGCAGGTGAATTGTTAGCCGAATACGGCGAAAAATCCAAGGAAGACCTGGAAGCAGAACCTTTGCGCGTAAAAATCGCCGGGCGCATAATGACCCGGCGCATCATGGGCAAAGCCAGCTTTGTGCATATTCAGGATATGTCCGGCAAAATCCAACTTTATGTGACGCGAGATAGCCTGCCCGAAAACTTTTATAACGAGCAGTTCAAAAAGTGGGATATCGGCGATATTATCGGCGCGGAAGGCGTGTTATTTAAAACTCAGACTGGTGAACTCAGTATTAGGGTCGATGGCATTCGGCTATTGACCAAAGCACTGCGTCCATTGCCAGAAAAATTCCACGGCATTGCCGACCAGGAAATCAAATACCGCCAGCGTTATCTGGATTTGATTATGAGCGAGGAAACCCGTAACACCTTCCTTATACGCTCGAAGATAGTCGCTTATATCCGCCAATTCCTGATTGAACGGCAGTTCCTGGAAGTGGAAACGCCGATGATGCAAACCATTCCCGGTGGCGCGACGGCGCGGCCTTTTACCACCCATCACAATGCCCTGGATATGGGACTTTACCTTCGGATAGCGCCGGAACTGTACCTTAAACGATTGGTCGTCGGCGGCTTCGAACGGGTGTTTGAAATCAACCGCAACTTCCGAAATGAAGGGCTGTCATCTCGCCATAATCCTGAATTCACCATGCTGGAGTTTTATCAGGCGTACGCCGAATACCACGATTTGATGGATTTAACCGAAGCCATGCTGCGTGGTATCGCGCAAGAAGTGGTCGGGCAACCAGTCATCACCTACCAGGGCGAGCAATACGATTTTAGCAAGCCGTTTGATCGGATGACGGTTGTCGAGTCGATCCTGCATTTTAATCCTGACCTCACTCGCGAACAACTTGCCACCCGCGAAGGCGCTTCTAAAGTTGCAGAAAGCCTAAAAATTCCGGTAAAAGCTGGCTATGGCCTGGGCAAAATCCAGATAGAAATTTTCGAGAAAACCGTTGAAAGCAAGCTGATGAACCCTACTTTTATTACCGCTTATCCGGTTGAAGTATCACCATTGGCACGGCGTAACGACGACGATCCACACGTCACCGACCGCTTTGAATTTTTCGTCGGNNGGCCGCGAAATCGCCAACGGTTTTACCGAGCTAAACGATGCCGAAGACCAGGCCGCACGTTTTCAAAAACAGGTTGAAGAAAAAGAAGCGGGTGATGATGAAGCCATGCACTTTGATGCCGATTACATCACCGCCTTGGAACACGGTATGCCACCAACGGCGGGTGAAGGCATCGGCATAGACCGATTGGTAATGCTGTTCACTGATTCGCCGTCTATTCGTGATGTGTTGTTGTTTCCGCACATGCGTCCTAAAGGTTAATCGTAGGCTATCGGGCGCGATAGCTAAAAAAGGCCGTAAGATACTCTGTTAAA
>PMDM01000437.1 GCA_003155565.1 Methylococcaceae bacterium
TACGGGCTGCGCCAAAGAAGCGCTTAGGTTTTTCCAGGGCGTTGGCATCGACACCGCCCGTCAGGATTTTGCCGGACGAAGGGACGAGCGTGTTATATGCCCTGGCCAAGCGGGTAATGGAGTCTAACAAAATAACCACGTCATGCTTATGCTCGACCAGACGACGGGCTTTTTCGATAACCATTTCAGCGACTTGTACGTGCCGTGTTGCCGGCTCGTCAAAGGTGCTGGAAATCACTTCACCGCGAACACAACGTTCCATTTCGGTGACTTCTTCGGGGCGTTCGTCGATCAATAAAACAATAAGGTAGCATTCAGGATTCTGTTCGGCAATTGCCTGCGCCAGGCTTTGCAGTATCATGGTTTTCCCCGCTTTTGGCGGAGATACTATCAAGCCGCGCTGGCCTTTCCCAATGGGGGCAATAAGGTCGATGATGCGTCCGGTCAAATCTTCGCTTGTGCCGTTACCGCGTTCAAGCATAAAACGTTGCTTGGCAAACAGGGGGGTCAGGTTGGAGAAGTTGATTTTGTTTTTGGTATTTTCGGGTGGCTCGAAGTTGATTTGATCGACTTTGAGCATCGCGAAATAACGTTCGTTATCTTTCGGCGGCCTGATCTTGCCGGTAATGGTGTCGCCAGTTTTAAGAGAAAACCGCCTGATTTGGCTGGGTGAAACGTATATGTCGTCGGGACCTGCTAAATAGGAGCAGCCAGGTGTCCGTAAAAATCCAAAACCGTCTTGTAAAATTTCCAGAACACCATCACCAGAGATATCGTCGCCCGCTTTTGCCTGCTTTTTGAGGATGGCAAAGATCAGATCTTGTTTGCGTGATCGGGCAACATTTTCGAGACCCAGAGATTCGGCTATTTCGATAACTTCACTGATTTGTTTTAGTTTTAACTCGGTAAGATTCATAGGAAAGGAAGATACATAAAGAATTCGCTTACTTAACAAATAAGCCGTAAGACGGGTTTAGGATTCAGGGGTGCGGTCTATCGGACGATGCGGCTTGACAACGCGAACAATCTGTCGCGTCGGAGTAGTATAACGAAAGTATTTGACCCCGTCCAACCTTTTGTGACGGGGCGTGTCGTGTGTTTTATTTACAGGTAGTTGTCGATGAAAGCGGCAAGCTGCGATTTTGTCAAGGCACCCACTTTGGTACCTTCTACCTCACCATCGACGAACAGCATAAGCGTAGGGATACCGCGTACGCCATAGTGTTGTGGAGTTGCCGGGTTATCATCAATGTTTAGCTTGGCTACAGTCAATTTGCCCTCATATTCTTTGGCTATTTCATCCAGAATTGGGCCAATCATCTTGCAGGGGCCACACCATTCTGCCCAATAATCAACCAGCACAGGGCCGCTCGCTTTAAGTACAATCTCATTAAAATCACTATCATTTACATGAAAGACCAAGTCGCTCACATTTTTTCTCCAACGATTAAAAGCTTAACTATAGGAGGGATAAACACCGTAGTCAATCAATTTTCAGCTAAGTCGGTTTTTACGGTATGCTATAGACCATGAATACTGACCATTTAAGCGAAACCCTTTTCAGTAACCTTGAGCTGTCGGATGCCATCCTGCAAGGTTTAAAGGAAGCCGGATTTCACCATTGCACACCCATACAGGACAAAACCCTACCTTTAGCACTACGGGGCAAGGATGTGGCGGGACAAGCGCAGACCGGAACGGGTAAGACGGCGGCTTTTTTGCTGGCGACTTTTCAGCACCTTATCAATGATGAAGCCGATTCGGATGAAGAAAAGGACACCGAATACGATGAAGATGCTGTCGATGCTGAGGTAGAAAAGGTTGTCGTTAAGCCTGTAAAAAATAAAATTATCCAATACCCAAGGGCTATTATCCTCGCGCCAACCAGAGAATTAGCCATTCAAATTCATAAAGATGCGTTGCAATTGAGTAAGCGCCTTAACTTGTCTTTCGCTTTGATCTACGGCGGTACGGATTACCAAAAACAACTGACTAAAGTGAAAACGAATGTCGATATAATTATCGGCACACCGGGACGTATTATCGATTTTTACCGGCAAAACGCCTTTACGCTCGATCATGTCCAGGTCACTGTTTTAGATGAAGCAGACCGCATGTTTGACTTAGGGTTCATCAAGGACATCCGTTTTTTACTGCGCCGTATGCCGTCACCGGAAAAACGCCTGAACATGTTGTTTTCGGCCACCTTATCCTATAAAGTGACTGAGCTGGCTTATGAACACATGAATAATCCGGTATTGGTAAAGATCGAGACCGAAGAGGTGACCTCCAAAGCCATCAAACAAAGTGCCTACTGTCCTTCAAACGACCAAAAAATACCGCTGTTATTGGGTATTTTGAAACACGACCAACCCCTCCGCAGCATAATTTTTGTCAATACCAAACGCTGTGCGGAAGAACTGGATGCTACCCTCAATGCCAACGGCTATAAAACTGCCGCTTTAAGCGGTGATGTGGCGCAAGAAAAACGCCAGAAATTGTTACTTAGTTTTCAAGAGAATGAAATCACCCTGTTGATTGCCACCGATGTTGCTGCGCGCGGTTTGCATATCGCCGACGTTTCTCACGTCATCAATTACGACCTACCGCAAGATGTAGAAGATTATGTCCACAGGATTGGTCGGACGGCGCGGTTTGGGGCGAGTGGTGAGGCCATCAGTTTTATTTGCGAGGACTATGCCTATTCCATGCCCGATATTGAGGAGTTCATCGGACAGAAAATTCCGGTTAAAGCCATAGACAGAGCATTACTGGCGGAGGTCATTAAGCCGGAGCGAAGGCCAAAAGAATTCAGGCCAGCCCAGCGCGGTAAACGCCCTCCACACAGTAATGACCGTAAACCTAAAGTCCCGGCATTAATTCCCGAAAATCCTCAATAGCAGGAAACTCGGATATTTCCCTTTTGGGCATCCCGGAATCAGGTCGGCTTACCGACACTAGATGGGCAATGCCATACTGACGGGCAGAATTCAACACCGCAAAGCTGTCATCAATCAATAGCGTCGTGTGTTTTTCAAAGGGATGTTGATGTTGCAACCGATGCCAAAAATCGGCATGTTCTTTGGGCAGCCCAAAATCATGAGAGCTAACCAAATCATCAAAAAACGGCTGCAAGCCAGTTTTTTCCATCTTTAATTCAAGACTGTCGCGGTGGGCGTTGGTCACCAACAAAACCCGCTGCGAAGACTGTTTGATCTTCTCCAAAAACTCGCTGACATGCGGCAACACTGCTATCAATTCAGAAAGTTCGGCTTTTAATCCGGCAATATCCAGTTGTAAGTTTTCGCTCCAGTAATCCAGGCAATACCACTCCAGCGTACCTTCCTTGCTTTTGAAATACGGCATCAGATGCGCTTTGGCATGTTCAACAGACAGCCCTTCTTTTTCCGCAAACTTAAGCGGCACAAACTCCTTCCAGAAATGGTTGTCGAACCGCAAATCCAACAAGGTGCCATCCATATCAAGAAATACCGTATCAATTTCTTTCCAATTAACCATGAGAGTACGTTATATTTAAGAAAATTATGACAACTTAGCACAATGCCTGAAAAACCCATTATCCTCAAAAAAACTACGATTGCCACCAGCCGATTATTCCGTATTGAATCATTAGATATAGAATTCAGCAATGGGGAGCAGCGCAATTACGAACGGTTGGCGCGCGGCAACCCAGGCGGTGGAGCGGTGTTGGTTGTGCCTTTGCTGGATGATGACACGGTTTTGCTTATCAGGGAATATTCGGCGGGTGTGCATCGCTATGAGCTGGGCTTGCCTAAAGGTAAAACCGATGCGGGGGAATCTTTTTTTGAGGCCGCCAACAGGGAACTCAAGGAAGAAGTCGGTTATGGCGCAAGGCATCTTCACCACCTGAGTTCTTTTTCTATTGCACCCTCTTATCTCGAACATATGACGGAAATTATTATCGCTACGGACTTATATCCCGAAAAACTGGACGGCGACGAGCCGGAAGAACTGGAAGTCGTGCCTTGGCTTTTGTCTGACATCAATGGTCTGCTGGCAACGGGCGAATGTACGGAAGCGCGTTCGATAGCTGCCTTATTTATGGCATTTGAATACCAAAAAAAGCTTTAGTTCATAAGCGGTGTAACGGTTCCAGGGTTGATTGTTCGTTAACGGCTATCTTTTCCCGTGCTTTGTTTTCAGTAAACGCTTGCATGAGTTTTTTGCCAGACCATTGGTTCGCATCTTTGCTGTAGAGCGTCTGGTTTAGGTCAAGAATTTCGTCTCTTAAACGTGCATCACAATAATCTGCAATCGACCCGAGATTGTTTGCATTAAACTTTTGCTTACCCCATGCTAGCAGGGTGTTTTTTGCAGCTTGGACATCGTTATTGGCACACGCTTCTTTGAGTTTTTTGACGCTCTCTTTTAAGTTGGTTTCGCGCTTAATACGATTAGTCTCTTTATCATCTGCAATCTGGCTCTTGGGTCTTTTCTGCAAAAAATAAAACACGGTTGCCAACCAGCCCAACGCTAAAAATAAAGATGTCCAGAGCCAGATGCNNTAGTTGAGTATTTTTCTCAGGTTTTGAGATGGGCGTAGAAGGCATCGCTGAAGCCTTGGGCGGTTGCACCGTATCGGGTTGAATTTCATCACGAACTCCAACGACGTTAATGGCTGTTTCAGGAAGTCGGGCAATTTCCATGGTTTGGCTTTTGGTATTGAACCAAGGAATTTCTATCGCCGGCAAAACGTGTTTACCAGCAGTCGCCGGGATAATGGCGATTTTTTCTTGCCGGGAAGCGCTAATACCATCGGCTAACTTCTGCTCATTTAGAACCGGCTGGTCTGGATACGTTTTAAGATTGGTGTCGGTTTTAACCGTGTTCAGTTCAGGCAATTGCCCTACGGTCGTTCCTACGCCTCGCAAAGTCAGGGTTCGGGTTAAAGGTTCGCCAACTTTCATTTGCTGGATGTCGCCCGACCAATCCTGTTTTAATTCGAGCTTTTCGGCAGCCAGCCAGTCTTT
>PMDM01000332.1 GCA_003155565.1 Methylococcaceae bacterium
GCCCTGCCCTTATCGACCTTTAACCATACCCAACCTTCTTGGTGGGCATTAGGCTTTGCTGTACCCGGCTTACTGCTCCTATTTGCGCCCAAAGGAATACCGTTCCGTTGGTTAGGGTTGATAATGCTGTTTCCTTTGGCCTTTACCGAATCAAGCAAAATAGCACCCGGTGTTTTCAAGATGACCTTACTGGATGTCGGGCAAGGCTTAGCGGCCGTCGTGCAAACTGCAAATCACGTCCTGGTTTATGATACGGGCGCGAAATTTTCTGCGACCAGCGATATGGGGCAAAGCGTGATCGTGCCTTTTTTGCGTAGCCAAGGTATTGATAAAATTGACACTCTGATTGTCAGTCATGGTGATAACGACCACATTGGGGGCTCTACTTCCTTGATGGCTAGTACCCACACCGAAAAACTATTGACCAGTGTGCCGCAGCAACTGAGCACTTATTCTCCAATCCAGTGCAAATCCGGGCAATCCTGGTCATGGGATAACATCAAATTTTCCATACTGTCACCAAAGATAGCTAATCTATTGTCAGATAACGACAATTCCTGTGTCCTTCAGATCCAAGCGCAGGAGGGTACAGCATTGCTAACGGGCGACATTGAAGCGGCGGCTGAGTCATGGCTGGTCGAGACCTATAAAGATAAGCTAAAGGCTGATGTTTTAGTCGCACCCCATCATGGCAGCCAAACCTCGTCCACATCCGCGTTCCTGAAAGCGGTTAAGCCCCGTGTCATCTTGATTCCTGCGGGTTACCGCAACCAATTCGGGCATCCCCACGAGGAAGTTCTCCAACGATACCGGGATATGAATATTAAATGGTTCAATAGTGCGGATGATGGCGCTATTCAGATCACCTTAACCGATCATGTAAATGTAAGCTCATGGCGAACAGATGAAGGGCTATACTGGAATTATTTAGGCGCAAGGCTCAAGGCAAAAGGCGCAAAATGAAAAACAGCAGACTTGAACCCTTTTACCTTTCACCTTCGTCTTCTTTAAACAATCGCAAAGAATAAACGCACGGTAAATTATGCGCCCTGTGTCAATCCGGCGAATTTTCTTTTATACTCACGCGCTGTTTACTTGAGGACTTACCATGGAAAAACCGTACATTC
The DNA here is from genome assembly GCA_003155565.1 of Methylococcaceae bacterium. Taxonomy (GTDB): domain Bacteria; phylum Pseudomonadota; class Gammaproteobacteria; order Methylococcales; family Methylomonadaceae; genus Methyloglobulus. Next base: position 1,128 of record PMDM01000332.1, read on the forward strand.
TACACATGCTGACCACGGCAAAAAATCTTAGCCCTTTTGATGTGAATATGGCGATGGATGCTGGCTGGGTTTCTGCTGTGCCTTATATCAACGTGGAACCCGGCGAAATTCAGGGTTTGGTTCAAGATGCTATTTTTTCCCGTAGCGCGAAAAATTTAAAACGCACCGGCATTTTCATCGGTGGCCGTGATACCAAACAGGCGATGGATATGCTGAAAATGGCTAAACAAGCCATGGTTCCTCCGTTTGAAGTGTCAGTGTTTGCCGATCCTAGTGGCGCATTCACCACGGCAGCGGGTATGATGGCTGCCGTCGAACGCGAATTAATGACAAAATTCAACACGACACTGGCGGGAAAAAACATGCTGGCTCTCGGTGGCACAGGCCCTGTCGGACAAGCGGCGGCGGTGATTGCTGCGAAAGCTGGGGCCAATGTGAGAATTATCGGACGACAGCTTGAAAAAGCCCAACACATCGCAGACATGTGTAACAATGAATTTGGCGACGGCAAAATAAACATAAGCGCCGGAGCTGATGCGGATAAAGCCGACTACATCAAGACCGCCGACATCGTCGTGGCAACTGGCGCGGCAGGTATTGAATTATTAAGTGCTGCGTTAATAGCGTCTGCCCCCCAATTAAAGGTTGCTGCCGATGTGAATGCCGTCCCCCCGGCGGGTATCGCGGGTGTCGATGCGTTCCAAAATGGTACGGCTATTGCCGGATCAAACAGTGGCGCAGTCGGAATTGGCGCTTTAGCGATTGGTAATGTTAAATATCAGGCGCAAAACCGATTACTGAAACAAATGATCAAAACAGATAAGCCCGTCTATCTGCATTTTGAACACGCTTTTGAGGTCGCTAGAGAGTACGTCAAATCGACTTCGTAAATTAACTCCTTAATATTAAAGAGAAATAGCCATGGAAAAACGTAGCATTCTACATATGCTTGATCCTATGCCCCACAACAGCCCGTTTGACATCAATATGGCGATGGATGCTGGTTTTGATGTCTTGATGCCTTACAGCAATGTCAAGCTGGAAAGCGTACATGGCTTGGTGCAGGACGCTATTTTTTCACGGGGGCCGTCCGGTGTTAAACGCACAGGGATATTTATTGGCGGACGTAATTTAGGCTTGGCGATGGATATGCTAGAAGCCGCTAAAAAAGCGATGGTCCCGCCTTTCGAGGTTTCTGTTTTTGCCGATCCCAGCGGAGCATTTACCACGGCTGCCGCATTGGTTGCCTGTGTCGAAAAACAATTGAAGGAAAAACACGGCAAAGAATTGAAGGATTGTCATGGCGTAGTCTTTGGCGGTACGGGTTCAGTCGGTATTGCTACGGGCGTAATTGCATCTTTAGCTGGCGCTGACATTATCCTGACCGATCATTTCTCCGTGGATACGGCACTAGAGGTAGCCAAGGAATACAACCAGCGTTTTGGTTGCTCTTTGAAAGGAACCTATGCCAGTTCAGAAGCCGACAAAGCGC
>PMDM01000273.1 GCA_003155565.1 Methylococcaceae bacterium
TGCAGATTATGGAACAAAAAAAAATCAATGCGTTGATTGTGGTTGACGACCAGCAACGTGCAATAGGTGCTTTGAATATGCACGATTTAATTCGTGCGGGGATCGTATGATGGCGGCAGTGGATAGCAGCCAGAAGTCAATGGCACACGTCCTGGAAAAAGCCAAAAAGCTGAAATTACTGATCCTGGATGTTGATGGTGTGCTAACCGACGGGCGGTTATTTTTCGATAACGGAGGCACGGAATACAAATGTTTCCATGCCCGTGATGGTCATGGCATCAAGTTACTGCGGCAGACTGGCGTGGAAGTGGCGGTTATCTCAGGCCGGAGTTCTAACTCAGTTGCGTTACGCATGAAAAATCTGGGGATTGAGCATGTCTATCAAGGCCATGAAAACAAACGAAGTGCCTTTACTGAATTGCTTGAGAAAACAGGCATAGCGCCAGAACACGCCGCACATATCGGCGATGATCTGCTGGATTTGCCGATTATGATGCGGGTCGGCTTGGCAATCGCCGTTAGTGATGCTAATTTCGCTGTTAAGGAAAGGGCTGATTGGTGTACAAGCTTGCCCGGTGGACTAGGCGCGGTGCGAGAAGTCTGCGATTTTATTATGCAGGCCCAGGGGAGTTTTGATAAGGTTTTGGATATCTACCTGAAATGACCCACTTCAGTGAAAAATTCATTTATGTGTTCTTGGCGGCATTGGCGTTGTTAAGCTGGTGGCTGGCGGAATATTCAGGATTGGTCGAACCAGAGAAGGTAACAGCTAAAGGCACAAATCCGGATTATTTCAGCAAAGGCTATACCCAATGGGAAATGGATGAAACCGGCAAGTTAAAGAGTAAACTGGTGGCGGAAGAGATGAACCATTATGCAGGTTATTGGGCGACTCACACGAAAAAACCGATCATGCAATTTATTAATGAAAAAACGCCGCCTTGGATAGTTGAAGCAGCTACTGGTATTTTGTCCAAAGACGGGAAGCAGCTTCAGCTGAAGGGTAAAGTCACGGTTAACCGTGCGAAGGCCGAGGGAATCAGGCAGCTTATAATACACACTTCCGATGTACTGGTTAACCCTGAAACCAGTTATGCGGAAACCAATGCCTGGGCAGAATTGATCAGTCCGCCCAATATCACCACAGGCACGGGGATGAAGCTGACGTTCAAGGAGCCTATCCATTTGGAGTTGCTTTCGAAAGTGAAGGGTAAATATGAAACTAAATAAAATAATAATAACCAGTTGTTGGGCACTATTGGTAAGTTGTTATGGTTCGGGATTATTGGCGTTGGAGAGCGATTCCGACCAACCCATCACCATTGATTCCAATACCGCGACCTACGATGATGCCACGGCCACCAGTACCTACACGGGCGATGTCATTTCTATCCAGGGCAGCATTCGGGTCAATTCGGACAAATTGGTGGTGTATTTTGTTGAAGGCGAGGCTGAAAAAATGGTGTTTACCGGAAATCGAGCAAAATTTAAACAAACGCCCAGCGAGGGGGCTAAAGATGTGACAGGGGAGGCTTTAACTGGCGAGTATTACCCTAAGAAAAATCTTCTGGTTCTCATTGAAGAAGCGACAGTTTGGCAGGGCAATGCCACGTATTCCAGTAGATTAATAGAATATGACAGCAAGCGCTCTGTAGTGAAAGCAGGTGATAAGTCTTCAGATGCCAAGCGCGTTCATGTCCTGTTGAAGCCTAAACAAAAAACGGATACTAAAAAAAATGACGACACTAGCAGCAAAGCAGCTGATAAAAACCTACAATAAACGCAATGTAGTTAATGGTGTTTCGTTACATGTCAATACCGGTGAAGTAGTCGGGTTGTTGGGGCCTAATGGCGCGGGGAAAACCACCAGTTTTTATATGATGGTGGGCCTGATCCAGGCAGATGAAGGCCAAATTTTGCTGGATTCACTGGATATAACCCATCATCCCATGCACTTGAGGGCGCGGTTGGGCGTGGGCTATTTGCCACAGGAGCCCTCAGTATTCCGCAAACTCAGCGTGGCGGATAATTTACGGGCGGTTTTGCAAATCCGTTCGGATTTGACCGAAGGCCAGATGGAGCTGATTATTGAGGAATTGCTGGAAGAATTCCATATCCCACATTTACGTAACCAAATGGCGTTGAGCCTATCCGGTGGCGAACGTCGGCGCGTTGAAATCGCCAGGGCACTGGCAAGCAATCCCCAGTTTATCTTGCTGGATGAACCCTTTGCGGGTGTCGATCCCATATCGGTCGAAGATATACAAAAAATCATACAACATCTGAAAGACAGGGGTATTGGTATACTGATTACCGAACATAATGTTCAGGAAACACTAGGCATTTGCAGCCGTGCGTATATACTTAACGAAGGACGAGTTATTGCAGAAGGCAGCACGGATTCCATCGTGGCTAATGAGGAAGTGCGTAAAGTTTATCTAGGCAAAAACTTCAAGTTATGATGCTTACACAGGGTAATGTGATGCGTTTATGAAACATTCTATAAATCTTAAGCTAGGCCAGCATTTGTCGATGACACCGCAATTGCAGCAGGCGATACGGTTGTTGCAAATGTCCACTTTAGATTTGCAGCAGGAAATTCAACAGGCGCTCGAGTCGAATATGATGCTGGAAGTGGATGAGGAAGATAGCGGCTTTCAATCCCTTGAAGCATTACCAGAAAAGAAAACTGAAAATGCCGACACAGTCACCAGCGAAGGCTCACAAACCGATATGCCCGATGAGTTACCTGTTGATTCGTCCTGGGATGATGTTTACCAGGAAGATTTCGAGGCAGGTAGCGGCACCAATAATGAAATTATAGAATTTGAAACGCAACGCGGTAACGTCTCAACGTTGCTGGATCATTTGCTCTGGCAATTGGAGCTGACCCCATTTTCCGAGCGCGATCACGACATCGCCCTGTCAATCATTGATTCCATTAACGATGAAGGTTATTTAATCAGCAGCCTTGAGGAAATTTTTCAGGGTTTGCAGGGTCAAATTGACGATTTGGATGAAGATGAGGTAAATGCAGTGTTGCACAGGGTGCAAAATTTTGATCCCTCAGGAATCGCCGGTGTTGACCTTCAGGATTGCCTTAGAATTCAATTGATGCAACTGCCCGAACAAACCCCCTACAGAAAAGAAGCGCTGACCGTAGTGACTAACTACCTGGAGTTATTGGCTAACCACGGCAGGGTAGCGCTCATGAAGGAATTATCCGCCACATCGGAACAGTTGGATAAAATCGTCTCGCTTATCAGGACACTCGATCCCAAGCCAGGATTACAGATACAACAATCGGAATCGGAATACGTAATTCCTGATGTCTATGTGACCAAACGTGGCGGCATCTGGCAGGTTAACCTCAACCCCGAGGTTGCGCCTAAATTACGTATTAATTCCGAGTATTCAGCGCTGATTAAAAAAGCCGATGACAGTAAGGACAATCAGTGCATGAAAGAACATTATCAGGAAGCCAAGTGGTTCATCAAGAGCTTGCAAGGGCGCAATGATACTCTGTTGCGGGTTGCCCGCTCTATCGTAGCCCGACAAACGGATTTTCTTGAGCATGGGGCTATTGCCATGAAGCCCATGGTGTTAAAAGTGATTGCTGAAGAATTGGAACTACATGAATCGACCATATCCAGGGTGACCACCCAAAAATATATGCATACCCCTAACGGGATTGTGGAATTCAAATATTTTTTTTCCAGCCATGTTTCAACAGACGAAGGAGGTGAGTGTTCATCCACGGCTATAAGAGCCTTTATCAAAGAGTTAGTCGGCAATGAAAATCCGGCAAAGCCATTAAGTGACAGTAAAATCGCAGATTTATTAAACGAAAAAGGCATCAACGTTGCCAGAAGAACGATTGCAAAATATCGGGAGGCGATGTTTATTTCTTCATCAAGCGAGAGAAAACGGACCTTATAAGGCTAAAGTTCATCTATAACCACTATCCCATCAGTACAGGAGTTTATTCCATGCAAGTCATAGTCACAGGCCACCATCTTGAAATTACTGATTCTTTGAGCGCCCACGTCAATTCTAGATTCGAAAAGTTAGGGCGTCATTTTGATAAAGTTACTGATGTACACGTTATATTAAGTATAGAAAAATTAATGCAAAAAGCGGAAGCCACGGTGCATATCAATGGGGCAACTGTGTTTGCGGAAGACCACCAGGAAGATATGTATTCGGCCATTGATGATATGGTCGATAAACTGGACAGACAAATTACCAGGCATAAAGAAAAAGTCGGAAATCATCGGTAATATCAAACTTAATCCAATAATAAAGTAGGGTGCAAAGTATAATTATCTTGTACTTTGCACCATTGCCCCCTCAGATTGTATGAAGTTGATTATCGTTAGCGGCCTTTCCGGTTCCGGCAAAAGCGTTGCGCTTAATGTTCTGGAAGACAGCGGCTATTACTGCGTGGACAACCTTCCGGTCGCGCTGGTGATGCCGCTGCTGGAGTCGCTCGCCGGCTCCGGCCATGAGCACGTCGCCCTGAGCATGGACGCGCGCAGCG
>PMDM01000151.1:0-3166 GCA_003155565.1 Methylococcaceae bacterium
TGGTAACAGGTCATGTGGGAAATTAGGAAATAGTTAAATCAATCAATTATCCCATCATTCTAATGTTAATTCACAGGTTTAACCCACTACCCGTTCGACAAGGCTCTCCTGAGCGTGGACGAAGGGCTCACGGATCAGGACGAACGGTTTGTGTTAAGTCCGTTCGTCCTGAGCCTGTCGAAGGAAGCTTGTCGAAGGACTTTCCTTAAGAACTACAAGATAACATCGAACAACCCGCCCGTTGACGCGCCCAATCAGGCCGTTTCACTGCATGTTCAGTTTTTTCTGGCTGGTCATCGTAAGGGTGACGGAGCAGTTCCAGCAATTCAGCTATCATGGCAAAATCGCCCTGCTCCGCCTTGTCAATCGCAAGTTGAGCCATATAATTCCGCAATACATATTTCGGGTTGACGCGATTCATCTGCTCGCGCCTTATTTCCTGTGAAAGCCCTTCCTGGATTATGCGTTGGTTATAGAGCTTTAACCAATCAAACAAACGCGAGATGTAGTCGGGTGTAAGCTGTTCAGGAACATAATAAGAGTCAGCAAGCGGCATCAACAACTTTTCAACATTGATGTTTTCGAAATTACAATTGCCTAACTCGACCTCTGCAAGATTGCGAAAGAAAATCGTCATGTCAGTTTCCACCATTTCTAACAATGCTAATAGCCCTGCGTGTAAGTCATCGTCATGATCTGGATCATAATGGCTTAAGCCTAATTTGTGGGTCATCATAAGCTGCCATTGTTCGCCGAAAACTTGCGTAAACACGTTCAATGCTTGTTCCAAAGGCTTAACCTTACCAATTAACGGGTATATGGCATTGGCTAATTGTCCCAAGTTCCAAAACGCACACGCGGGTTGGTTGCTGTATCGGTAACGTCGCTCTGCCTTATCAGTCGTATTGGGTGTCCAATCAGGATCATAATTTTCCAGCCAACCGTAAGGGCCATAATCAATAGTAAGCCCGAGGATTGACATGTTGTCCGTGTTCATAACGCCGTGCACGAACCCGACCCGTTGCCAATGCACAATCATTTGTGCAGTTGTCCGGCAGACTTCTTCAAACCAGGCTAGGTAGACATCCCTTGAAGGTTTACCCAAGTGCGGGAAGTGGGTGTTTATGGTGTAGTCCGTTAATTTTCTCAATAAATCCAACTCGCCACGAGCAGCATGGATTTGAAAATGCCCAAACCTGATAAAGGAAGGAGCAACCCGACAAACTATAGCACCCGGCTCCGCTTTTGGATTACCGTTATAAAACATATCCCGGATTACGTGTTCACCCGTCAACGCCAAACTTAATGCCCGTGTTGTCGGCACACCCAAGTGATGCATCGCTTCGCTGCACAGAAACTCACGGACGGAAGAACGTAAGACCGCCAAACCATCAGCCGCCCTTGAATAGGGTGTCAAGCCCGCCCCTTTAAGCTGCAATGCCCATCGTTCGCCTTGTTGATTGATGACATCGCCCAGATTAATCGCCCGACCATCACCCAACTGCCCTGCCCAATGACCAAACTGGTGGCCGCCATAGCAGGAGGCGTAGAGTTCCATGCCTGCCACCAAACGATTACCAGCAAACACTTGGGCAAAACTTTCGGACTGGCAAGCTTGTTCCTGTATTTCGAGAAAATTAGCGACTTCTTTGGAATAAGCGACTATTGTTGGCTTTGCCACTTTGGCTGGCAACACTTTGGAATAACAAGCACCTAATACTTGCCTGGGGTAATTCCGGGTTTCTGGGTCGCTCGGTAATTCGTTAACAAAGCGATTATCGAACTTTAAGTGATCCAACGTATTCGATTTTGGTGGGTCATTCATGTTTTATAAGACGGGTTTTTGGTGCTCAAATTCAAATAGAGGAAGAAATCACTGCAATCGAGTTAGAATGCAGCGCTCAATTCTAAACCCAAAGTGCCGCAATCGCCGCCAAACCAAGTACAGTACAGGCAATTGGAGCTGCCCACATGTGCAGGAAGGACTGGATATAAACTACTTTCGGATTTGATCGAAGATAACGTACAGTAACTTTTTCTCCAACTTTTGGGTGTCGATCAGAACCACCCGCTACCGACGTGAAACGAACTTGCATTCCTTGTACGTCAAGAAACTCCACTACAGGGAGATAACTTGTTGAATCATCTATGGTTCGAGCTTCATGACCTACTACCCGTCCAACAACTGAAACGCCGTGCATCATGGCTGATAACCGCCTATAAAAAAGAACTGCCGCCAACACCAGGAGAGCAATGCCTATGACGAGAAAATACGTTTGAAGCCCACTCATTTCCATAACAGCAATTAGATTTGCTGGGCATTCAACTCATGCAACTGCATATTAATGATCCTGAGCGTCGCCAGCACCGCCGCAAACACCTGGTTAGCGTGGACACCACGGGTCTTGCGGATGTCGCCGCCGCAATCCCAGGTTATCACGCATTCCGTCAGCGCACTGGTCAGTCCGCCTTTGGGGATACGCACTTCATAGTCTGCAAGCCTGGGCAGGGCATAATTGTACGTTGCCAACACTTTTTCGATGGCATGGATAAACGCATCAAAACCGCCATTCCCAAACCCGGAAGCAATATGCTCCTTGCCATTAATGCTGACCCGTAAACTGACGGTGGATTCCAGGTTGAAACCGCTGGTAATAGAGCAATTGAGCAACTTGATATGTTGGTAATCCTTACTAGCCAGCACATCGGCGATGATAAAGGGCAGGTCATCCGCCGTGATGGTTTGCTTAGAATCGCCCAGCCGCACAATCCGGTCAAGGACTTTCTTTTGGTCTTCCTCGGACAAATCCAGTTCAAGTTGTTCCAGATTCTTCCGCAAGGATGCCTTGCCGCTCATTTTCCCCAGCGCATAGCTCCGAGTACGGGAAAACCGTTCAGGGCCCAAATTGGTTTTGTACAAACCACCTTTCTGGTCACCATCGGCATGAATTCCAGCAGTTTGGGTGAACACATCTGCGCCAATAATCGGCGCATTGGCGGCAACGCGCTTGCCGGAGAAAGTTTCGACCATGTTGCTGATTGCTACGATATGAGTTTCATCAATTGCAAGCTGTAGGTGCATCTTATCCCGCAAGACCACCGCGACCTCCGCCAAAGACGCATTACCCGCCCGCTCGCCCAGGCAATTGATCGTGCAATGGATGGA
>PMDM01000151.1:3209-6028 GCA_003155565.1 Methylococcaceae bacterium
ACATAAGCCGGATTATCGTGATAACCGTTCGACCAGTCTTCCAGGTACACATTCACCTTCAGCCCTTTGCTCAACGCATAACGGATGGTCTGGAGGACGTCGGAGGTATGTTGGGCTAAAGTTTTACCCAGTTGTTCGCGGCAATGTTTTTCGCTGCCCTTGGTGAGCAAATTGATGACCTTGCCGCCCGTTTCCACAATCCAATCGACGCTTTTTGTGTGATCGACAAAACCCAAGACTTCAATGCGACCGTCGAACCCTTCGTGCTTTGCCCAGTCGTTAATGCTGGCAACCGCTTCTTTTTCGCCTTGCGACACACGGGCAGATGCCACTTCAATACGGTCTACCCGCAACGATTGCAATAAGGCTTTTGCGATGCTGACTTTTTCGGCAGGAGTGAACGAAACCCCTTGCGTTTGCTCGCCGTCACGAAGGGTGGTGTCCATAAGTTGGATTGTTCTGGAAGTTGAAGCCATATTAGAGACCATCTGGCGTTAGGCCCGTATGTTTTGCGATTCTAGCGAGCATTTTAAGTCCGATTTCTTCGTTGTCGTGAAAAGCAAAAACGAAATCAGGCCAACCGTCACGGGATAATGTGCGATGCGAACCAGATTGCCTTTTTAGTTCCCAACCGATATTCAACAATGCTGCAAGTACGCGTTTGGCTTTTGCCGATGACCAATGGCTCATGCCGCCACGAGTTTAATATTAATTGACATCGGTTTTTGTTCTTGGGCTTCTATACTGTCGGCAATAACACGAAGGGCAAGTATTTCCGCTTTTGCCATCGCTTCATTTGCGGTCAGGCCATAAGCCAGGACTCCCGGAATTTCAGGAACCTCAGCCAACCAACGACCATCGTCTTCTTGCTCGTATTCAATGTGATAATTCATAAAATCTCTTACCGAATTACAAAACGTGTTGATTTGAAATTGATTTGTCTGGAACGATTACATCTGGGGCACAAGTGCGCTTAACTCTCAGCGAATCCATTGTTCAAAGTTATTTGTTAATGTAACGTTCTAGTATGGAAATATGAGATTGCCTATCATTTTTTAGGCAATATGGCATCGCCGATTCCGCTGCTTTTTTCGCTATATCGACACCATAATCTTGTTTAATTTTTTCTAAGATCAAGCCATATTGCATTAAACTACCACTTCGATGATAAGGCTTGAAAGTATTTATTAAGCTATCAAGCCAAATCATCGTCATCTTAGCTGAAGTGTGATTCATACCTTGAGGTACATAATCTTTATTGCCTGACCTAAAAGCTTCGTAGCATTCGGTAATCATCTCTTCAGTGATTTTGCTCATGTCTGGTAAAAGTCTCAGAGCCAACAAAGTTAATAAAACTACGCCCACAACCAAGGAAAAGCCTTCTTATGCCTTTCCTCATACGCACTAATTTTATCAACATGCTTCAAAGTCAAGCCAATATCATCCAAACCGCTTAACAGGTTTCCTTTCCGAAACGGGTCGATGTCAAAGGTGAAACCATTACCCGCTGGCGTGGTGACCTGCTGGTCTTCCAAGTCAACGACAAACCGTACGCCTTCATTGGCACTAATTTCTGCCATTAAACTATCCAACTGCTGGCCGTTTACCTTAATCGGCAAAATACCGTTCTTGAAGCAATTGTTATAAAAAATATCGGCATANNGGGTTATCGCTGCCGTCATCATTAAAACGCCAGTCATGAAAAAGATGTGCGCCAAAGCCACTGCGCTCAACCCGCTTTAAAAACTGCTTGGGGATAATTTGGTCGGTATCGACATTGCTGCGGTTCATCAACGCCGCAATGCTTTCGTGTTTTTTGTATGGTTCCATAATTTGTTACGTAACTAAAATAATTGCAGTAATCCAGTGTTGCCCTTAAATCAAGGAGCAACCCCCTCTCCTGATAGAGAGGGTCGGGGTGAGGAGACTAAAAAATAAGGAAAAATCCTTTAAATTCCCCCTCATCCTAACCTTCTCCCTCAAGGAGAAGGTACTTAAGTGCTTAACTTAAAGTCCTAATATCAACAAAATGCCCTGCTGCCGCTGCTGCTGCCGCCATTGCTGGGGACACCAAATGCGTCCTGCCGCCTTTGCCTTGACGGCCTTCAAAATTGCGGTTGGAGGTNNAGCCGGGATCACGCCATTCCCAACCTGCATCAATAAAAATTTTGTCCAGCCCTTCATCTTCTGCCTGATGTTTAACGTGATACGATCCTGGCACGGCAATAGCCTTCACGCCCATGGCAACTTTGGTGCCTTTGGTCACTTCTGCGGCGATACGGAAATCTTCTATCCGTCCATTGGTGCAGGAACCTATAAACACCAAATCGACAGGGATGTCAGTCATTTTGGTGTTTGCGGTCAAGCCCATATAGGCCAATGCGCTTTCACAGGCCTTACGTTTGCCTTCATTATCAAAACTTTCCGGTGCTGGCACACAGCCATCTACCCCTATCACCTGTTCGGGGGATGTTCCCCAGGACACTTGCGGGGCAATCTCAGCAGCCTCCAATGTTACGATTGTGTCGAATACAGCACCTTCATCGCTAGGAAGGCTTTGCCAATAGGCCAGTGCCTGATCCCACTGATTACCCTTGGGCGCAAATTCCCGGCCTTTCAGGTATTCGTAAGTTTTTTCGTCCGGTGCAACCAGCCCTGCCCTGGCACCCGCTTCAATCGCCATATTACACAACGTCATCCGACCTTCCATCGATAACATCTTTATGGCTTCGCCAGCATATTCGATGACATGACCCGTGCCCCCTGCCGTGCCAATTTTCCCGATGATCGCGAGGGCAATATCTTTTGCGGAAGAGTAT
>PMDM01000430.1 GCA_003155565.1 Methylococcaceae bacterium
CGCAAAAATAGATTAAACTTACTGACTGAATTATCAGCATCCAGGTAGGTTTAATTTCATGATGTCCGTTAGCAAATGCTTTGCTCTTGTTGTTATTTTCCTAGTTTTGACAGGTTGTGCCAGGACATATCAAGCCCGACACGTCGAGATTACTGGTTTCCTTGATGACTATTCCTTGCTAAAAGATGGCGGGGAAGATGATGCCTTATTAAGCTACTGGAAAAAAGGAGTCAATTGGGCGGCTTATAAGAAAATTATTTTAGAACCCGTCATAATCAAGAAAATACCGGATTCCGAACTCAATGAAATGACCCACGCGGACGGCTACCGACTGCAAGAATTGCTAGATTACCGGATGCAGGAAGCCCTGAAAAAAAGCTTCAAACTGGTCAACAAACCTGGCGAAGATACCTTGTTAGTGCAATTTGCCATCACCGATGTGGAGACATCGATGGTCTTATTCGATATGTTTTCATCCGTTTACCCTTCAGCCCGTGCCTTATCTGGCTTAAAGAGACTGGTGACAGGGACGGAATCATTCGTCGGCAAAGCCAGCATCGAAGGCAAGATTATTGATTCAACAACAGGGGATTTGCTGATGGCTTCCGCCGATGCCCGTGCCGGCGGCAAAACCTTGGTTGGCTCTACGAATGAATGGGACGATATTGAGCAAGCCTATCAGTATTGGGCACTTCAATTAAGTTATCAGCTGTGCTTAAGGCAAGGGCGAGTGGCTTGTCAAAAGCCGGAATTGGAATAAGCAATACATTTCTTTTGCGATTCATCGTTCCCACGCCGAGGCGTGGGAACGATGAAATACGAAAAACAGTTTAATCGTAGCACTAATGATAGAATCCGCTCTTTTCTGACTGCCGGATAGTCCATTTTTATTACAAACATCCCTGACCAACCATGAATAACAACCTATCCGGCAAAGCCTTGTGGTATTTGCCCATCCTGTCCGGCGTTTTCATAGGCACTTCTTACATTCCTTTTCCGCCCTGGGCTTCCTTGTTTGGTTTTGTGCCGTTGTGGATATTCTGGAACCGGCAGACCCGGCTAAAAAATATCTTCCTGGGCGGTGTGATTACCGCTTTTGTGTTTACGATGATTGGTTTTAATTGGGTCACTTATACGTTGCATGAATTTGCGCATCTGCCCTGGTTTTTCGCGGGTATAGGCATGTTGGTTTTTGGGTTGATCGGGCATTTATATGTTCCCTTAGCCGGTATGTTGTGGTTTTGGGGACGGAAGACGTTTCACTGGACGGAGTCTTTATCCTTAGGGTTGATGGCATTGATAACCACCCTGTGCGAGGCTTATTCCCTGACCGTGTTCGATTGGAATTTCGGTTATTCCTGGTACGGTGCGAATATTCCTGTTTACCAATGGGCTGAATTCATTGGTTTTAGTGGGCTTAGCGCGGCGACCTTATTATGTAACCTGCCGCTTTATTTGGCGTGGCAAACCCGTAAGCTACGTCCAGGTAAAATCATTTTTGCAACGGTGGTTACGGGTTTTATCCTGCTTAATATTGGTGGTTTATGGCTGAAAGCAAGTCTACCAGAGCCGGATGCCAAGTTTAAAACCTTGTTAATTCAGGCAAGCACTCCTAATTCCGAGAAAATGGCCGCTGAATTAGGGGAAGCTTATACGTCGGAGATTATAAGGCGCATCATGACGCTGACTGACAATGCCGTTAATCGACATAAAGACAGCAAGATTGACTTTGCCATGTGGCCGGAAACGGCCTTTCCGTCCCTTTTGGGTGCAGAATTCAGGCACAAGGAATATCCGGTTTTGCTTTCCCAGTTTCTACACGATAGGCAATTGCCGCTCATCACAGGTGCGTTTGGTGTGGATGAAAAATCGCGCCTGATTACGAATTCCCTATTTTTGTTGGACGACCAGGGCGAGATCGTACCGCCACATTACAGTAAAACCATCTTGCTGGCATTTGGTGAATATATACCCTTCGCAGACACGTTTCCGGTCATCAGAAAATTTCTTCCCCAGATCGGACAATATGCCAGGGGGCCAGGGCCTACTATCCTGTTCAACTGGAACAGCTTCAAGATGGGGCCGCAAATATGCTACGAAAGCCTATTCCCCAAGTTTTCGCGGGATTTAGCCAATCTGGGCGCACAGTTTATTGTGAATGCGACGAATGATTCCTGGTATGGTACCTGGCAGGAACCTTATCAGCACATGTACATGACTTTGGCGCGAGGTGTGGAATTCCGCAGGCCAGTGCTACGGGTCACTAATACCGGCATTTCCACGGTATCGCTGGCATCCGGTGAGGTGCTTGAACAATCCCCGATGAATCAATCTTGGGCTGGACTTTATGAAGTGCCTTATGTAAAAAATCCGAAAGCCACTTTTTATCAGGAATGGTTCTGGTTAGTCCCTTGTTTACTCTGGGGCAGCTTGCTTTTACTATTAGTAGTCGGGGTCTATAGAAAACCAGCACCTATTCAAACTGACCAGGAATAATAAAATGAAAAAGTACGACATCCAGGAAAAAAAGTATCTAGGCATCTCCAATCCATCGGGGGCAGTTGCGCTGAATGACAAGCTGTTTATAGTAGCCGATGATGAGGATAATTTGTTGCGTATTTATGACTGGAATACACCCGATAAGCCACTGCAAACTATCAAATTGAGTACGGTATTTAAAGGCGTGATCGCAGATGGTGAAGATTTGGAAATCGACTTGGAAAGCGCAGCGGAAATTGAGGGGACATATTTCTGGATAGGATCGCATTCCACTAGCCGGACAGGCGAACATAAGCCATCCCGGCATCGGCTTTGTGCCATCAATATCAAACCAGGGGCAAAAGATAAATTTGCTGTCACTCCCGCAGGTGGCATTTACACGACATTGATATCTGATCTTCGGGAAGATTCACGTTTTGACGCTTATCATCTGGGCAAGGCGGCAAAAACGCAAGCAAAAACATTGGGCGGCTTAAGTATCGAAGGGCTTGCGTCCACGCCGGATAATGGGTTGCTGATCGGGTTCAGGAATCCTTTAAGTGGGGGTGGCATCAAGAAAGGCAGATTGGAAAAAGGTAAGGCGTTGCTGGTTAAATTAAAGAATCCTTTTGAGGTAATCCACGGTCTGAAAGCCAAGTTTGCCGATCCCATCGAACTGGATTTGGATGGTTTCGGTATACGGGAAATTACCCGCCGCAAGAACCATAAATACCTTATCGTAGCAGGGCCTTACCATGAGAACATCGCAACTGAAGAGCATAAAAAGGAAGAAGGTAAGCTGTATAAGTGGTCAAGTAAATCTGGAAAACTCAACGGTTTGAAAAGGTTCGACCTTGAAGGCTTTAATATTGAAGCCGCGTTTTTTTACCCAGGCAACGACGACTGTGTGCAACTATTGAGTGACGACGGTATGCTGGAAGGTGCTAATAATGGCTTTCGCAGTTTAACTTTAACGTTATGAGCGACATAGCAAAAATCTNNCAGCCATTGCCCCTGTGTCTGTAGCAAAAGAGTTGTTTTGATGGATAATTATTCACGGGGGTCGACAAATTTTATAGCGAAGGCAATGAGCTTAGAGATAAAAATGCGATACGTCCTGCTAATCGGCCTGTTGTTGCCTTGTCTTAGCTGTGCTGAAACTTCATTATGGCGTGTTAGTAAGGGGAAAAACCAGCTATACATCGGCGGGACGGTACATTTATTAAGCAAGTCAGATTACCCTTTGCCTGATGAGTTTGAACAGGCTTTCCGGGAAATCGATTTGTTAGTGCTGGAAGCAGACCTGGATGCTTTATCAAAACCCAAAGCGCAAGCGCAGTTACTGAAAAGCTTGTTATACACGGATGGTTCGACCTTAAAAAGCAGGATTAAACCCAAGGCCTACAAGGCACTTGAGCGTTATTGTAAAACTGCCGGTTTCTCTATGGCTGCGATGCAGAAAATGAAACCTGCCATGGTGGTCTTGACCTTAACGATGACAGAATTGAAGCGCTTGGGCTTGGCTGGTGCTGGGGTAGACCAATTTTTCCTTGATAAGGCTAAAGCAAAAGGCAAAAAAACCGCAGGTTTGGAATCAGCAGAAACCCAAATTAGCACGTTGGAAAACATGGGAAAAGGTCGTGAAAATGAGTTGATCCTGTCTACCATCAAGGAACTCAAACAAACGCCGAAATTCATGGAAGATATGAAAAAAGCCTGGCGCACTGGCAATTTGGTTGATCTGGAACAAGTAGGCATTAAAACGATGCGGGCAGAGTTCCCTGAACTTAATAAAAGCCTGCTGATTAGCCGCAACAATACCTGGATACCGAAAATTAAGGCCATGCTGACCACGCCGGAACGGGAATTGATATTAGTGGGTGCATTGCATTTGGCTGGGGAAGAGGGCGTGTTGGCGCAATTGAAAAAACAAGGGTTTGCCGTCGAACAATATTGATACCGCTTTGGTAGGTGGGGTGAGGTACGAACCCCCAACACACAGCTTTACACCACAGTAAACACAAGGACTCCAGATGCCACAAGTTAAAAGAGTTATTGCCTCCACGATGATAGGCAATGGTTTGGAATGGTACGACTACGCGCTGTATGGCACATTTACCGCACTTATCAGCAAACATTTTTTCCCAGCGGGGGATGATGCCGTTGCATTGATCGCAACCTTTGGTATTTTTGCTATCGGCTTCCTCATGCGGCCTTTAGGTGCCATGTTTTTCGGCTATATTGGTGACAAATACGGGCGTAAAAATGCGCTCGCATTGTCCATTCTGCTCATGGCTTTCCCTACCGCATGCATCGGGTTGTTACCGACTTACCAAGAGATAGGCTTATGGGCGCCCGCGTTGTTAACAGTGATTCGCTTAGTTCAAGGCGTAGCTATTGGCGGTGAATTTGGTGGTTCTATCGTGTACTTAGTGGAACATGCCTCAGCCAAAAATAAAAATCAGATGGGCAGTCTATCTATACTCAGTATGCTAATCGGTTTGCTCAGCGGAGCCATGATCGCCGCAGCCTTGGCGCACCTTATGCCTTCAGAGGCTTTTGATAGCTATGGCTGGCGTATTCCTTTCATCTTGGGTTTTTTTATAGGTATTATCGGCTTATATATCCGTATAAAACTGGATGAAAGCCCGGTCTTTATGGAAGCCAAAGAAGCTGGACATACCTCGGATGCCCCAGTTAAGGCTGCCTTGCAGCAAAACTATAAGGAAATTCTGCTGGGGGTTGGTATTTATCTGGCCGTGACCATCCCGTTTTATATACAAACGGTGTTCATGCCCAGCTTTATGGTCAAGTTCCTGAAATTGTCCACCTCAGATTCCCTGTTGATCTTTTCGCTTAGTTTATTGACCATGATGGTCGTAGCGCCGATTTCGGCTTGGTTAAGCGATAAAAAAGACCGGGAAGTTGTCCTTAAAGTCGTGCTGATACTGTATGTCGCCTTTGCTATTCCCTATATTTATCTACTGGAGCAGAAAACCTTTGCATACGTCCTGGCCTCTCAGCTCATGTTCTCGGCCATTTTAGGAGCTTACATAGCCCCCATTCCTACCCTGGTGGTCGAGTTGTTTCCGACTAAAACGCGCTATACCGGCATGTCCCTTGCGTGTAATCTGGCAGCGGCAATATTCGGTGGTACTGCACCCATACTGGTCACCAAAATGATTACCTTGACAGGCTCCAATTCGCCAATTTCCTTTTACATCATGGCGGCGGCGTTCGCTTCATTCTTCTGTATAGCCTCGGTCAGGGTGCGTCGTCATCGAGATTTGTTGCATTTGGTGTGATGTCGGAGTGACCAAAATTTAGCAATGAAATAAGCAATAGGCTTTGAATTGTTCTTTGATTGTCACAAATCAGATCTGGTTCACAAATTTAAACCAAAATGCTTGTTACCATTAAAGCGGCTTGTAATGCCCACTAGGAGTGCTGTCCGGGAAAAGCTTACGCTCGCTCATCGTTTCAAACTAGGCTTAAAGGGGAAGGTTATGCAAAAAAATGTCATCCAATCGCTATTTGTTGTCACTTTAGCTGTGTCGAGTGTGAATGCTTGGGGCGAGGGAATGATTAACAAGTGTAAAAACCAGCAAGGCGAGTTGATTTATCAAAAATCGCCCTGTAAGGATACTGCCGATACCGTCACTTCCTGGACACCAAAGGCAGCCGCCAAGCCGCTGGTTTCAGAAACCGAGCAAGATAAGGATGCCAAAAAAGAACCTTCACCAGTATTAAAGCTTAAACAGAATGCTGGCGGTCATTATGCAACAGATGCCAGTATTGACGGTAAGTCGCTTAACTTCGTTGTTGATACCGGCGCTTCTTTTGTTTCCTTACCAGAATCTGTTGCGCACAGCGCACAAATTTATTGTGATGACAAAATAAACATGAATACCGCGAATGGTGTCGCCGATGCCTGTACCGCAAAAATTAAAAAACTTCAGTTCGGCCCCTTCTTTGTGCAGGACGTGGCAGCGGTTATCGTCCCCAACTTAAGTCAACCGCTACTGGGGATGAATGTCCTGCAATTATTCAAAGTTGCACAAGAGAATGGCGAGATGAATATTTCAGTCTTCGAAAAAACAAAGCCTTAGAACAACTTCGAGCGGGTGGATTATTGTCATGCTTGATTGGAAAACGCTTGCGGGTAAAGCAAAATTAGTTGAATGCTTGGTATGGTAGGAATAATGGCGAAACAGGGAGTTTTTGGTATCAGTTAAGGTAATCTTGCGGGTTAAGATACATAATCGCGTCCATTTCCACCTGCGCAGCCTTGGGTAAAGCGGCAACCCCAACAGCAGCGCGGGCGGGGTAGGGTTCTTGGAAATAGCGTCCCATAATTTCATTGACGATGGGGAAGTGCGATAAATCGGTTAGGAAAACATTCAGTTTTACAATATCTGAAAGATTGCCACCCGCTGCTTCCGCAACCGCTTTCAAGTTGTTGAACACCTGTGTAATCTGAATAGAAATATCACCTTCGACCAATTGCATCGTTTCAGGAACCAAGGGAATTTGTCCTGACAGATAAACCGTATGGTTAACTTTAACGGCTTGAGAATAAGTGCCTATGGCTTGTGGAGCTAGCTCGGTGTTGATGATTTCTTTGGTCATTTTGGCGTGGTAATTGGCGGATCAAGTAAGAGTAATCGTCAAGTTAAGGAATCTCTGAATAAGTCCTTCGACGACCCGAGGAAGTGTCTGTGGTGCAAGCTCAGGACGAACGATAACGGTTTGATTTCGTTCGTGGTAGGTCGTGAGCTTGTCGAACGAACCATGAAAGGATCTGGTTTTACGCTTTTACCCGAGTAATTTTTATAACAATCGGCAATTCTTTAAGCTTTCGCATAATTTTGGCTAAATGTACACGGTCTTTTACGCTAACGGTGATTAGATCGACGGAGAGCCGGGAATCTTGTTCGATCACGGTGACATTTTCAATATTGGAATTATGCTCTGAGATCATCGAGGCCACTGTTGCTAG
This sequence comes from Methylococcaceae bacterium, assembly GCA_003155565.1. Taxonomy (GTDB): domain Bacteria; phylum Pseudomonadota; class Gammaproteobacteria; order Methylococcales; family Methylomonadaceae; genus Methyloglobulus. The sequence continues at coordinate 7,478 of PMDM01000430.1, forward strand.
CGATCCGCGCTGATTGAGTACCTCAAGACGAAGTTCAGCCGAAAATTCGCCTGTTGCATCATGGCTCCACTCAACGTCCAGCCAGCTTGTCTGTTTTTTTCTGACATCGTTACTGTTCCGGCATTCATGATGATGCACGACGATACCTTTGCCAGGATTGAAAAAACCAATGATAGAGTCGCCGGGAATGGGGCGGCAACACTTTGCCAAGGTTATCACCATACCCTCAGTGCCTTTGATAACAAGGGGTGTTTTCTGGATTTGGTCATTATCTTCAAGCCTGACCGCCGCATGTATGTCTTTCTGGGTAAGTTGTTTGGCAATCAAGAACGGCATTTTATTGCCTAAGCCAATATCTTCCAGTAATTCATCTAGCGATTGCTTGCCAGTTACTTCAAGTAGAGACTTCATTCGGGACTTGTCTATGTTTTCAAGCTGCAAATGTATGACCTGCAATTCCTTATCCAATAGACGGCGACCCAGGCTGATGGCCTCTTTTTGTTTGAAGTTTTTTAAATAATTACGAATGCCGGAACGCGCCTTGGCGGTGGTGACATAATTGAGCCACAGCGGATTAGGCCGTGCCCAGATGGCAGTAATGACTTCAACCGTAACACCGTTTTCGAGTTTGGTTTGCAATGGTACCAATTTGCGGTCAACCCGTGCAGAAACACAGGCATTACCAATATCGGTATGCACGGCGTAGGCAAAATCAATAATGCTCGCGCCCCTGGGCATTTTGATAATCTCACCTTTGGGGGTAAAAACGAAAACTTCTTGAGGGAAAAGGTCTATCTTTAAATTGTCGATAAACTCCAGGGAATCTCCCGCCGATTGCTGGATTTCCAATAAGTCACGCAACCATTCATTGGCACGATCCTGAAACCTGTCATTTTTGTCTTCATCAGATTTATACAGCCAATGCGCCGCGATGCCAGATTCAGCCATACGGTGCATTTCGTGCGTCCGTATCTGAATCTCGATAGGGAAGCCATAAGGGCCAATCAGTATCGTGTGCAGAGACTGATACCCGTTAGCCTTAGGTAAAGCAATGTAATCTTTGAAGCGCCCTGGTATCGGTTTATATAAATTATGGACGATACCTAGAATACGGTAACAATCATCCACGTTGTTACAGAAAATTCGGAAGGCGTACACATCAAAGACATCGGTCAGGGAAACTTTTTTGAGTAGCATCTTTTGATAGATGCTGTAGAGGTTTTTTTCCCGCCCGGAGACATCGCATGTCAAATTGTCTTGAGTAATACGGTTTTTTAGGGTGTTTTCGATAACGTCGATGACTTTTCGGCGATTGCCCCTGGCTCTTTTTAAAGCAGTATCCAAAATAGCGTAACGGCGTGGGTACATCGCCTGAAAACTAAGGGTTTCAAGTTTATGCCGGATGCTGTTCATGCCCAGTCGATTGGCAATAGGGGCGTAAATATCCAGGGTTTCGCGGGCTATACGGCGCTTGGTTTCAGCGGGCATAGCGCCCAGAGTTTGCATATTATGTAGCCGGTCAGCAAGTTTGACCATGATGACGCGCAAATCCTTGCCCATCGCCAGAAACATTTTGCGGACGTTTTCGGCCTGAGTTTCGGCGTGAGATTTGCTGTCGATTTTGGTTAGCTTGGTGACACCATCTACCAGTTCTGAAACTTCACGGTTGAATGTTTTGGCGAGCTCTTGTTTATCTACGCCCGTGTCTTCGATAACGTCATGCAGTATCGCCGCCATAATGCAGTTAGCATCCATGCGCATTTCGGCAAGACTGATAGCAACTGCGACGGGATGGCAGATATAAGCTTCGCCGCTTTTACGGAATTGACCAGAATGCGCCTTGGCACCAAATTCATAAGCGCGGACACAATCGTCGATTTGAGCCTTATCAAGATAGCCGGACAATGCCGAACACAAACGCCTTATCAGTTTATCCTGAGGACGTTCAAGCTCGATAGTGTCAGCGGCTTCCAACATGGCTTACATTTAAAACATCGGATTTCTATCGTGTACTTCACCAGCACGGTGCAGTAGGTTGATATTCTCTTCAGTAACATGGCCTTCTGCGATTTCACGTAAGGCGAGTACGGTATCTTTATCTTTGTTGCGCGGCACAAATTCTGTCGCACCATGGCTGAGCTGCCGCGCCCTGGTGCTTGCCAGTAACACCAGTTTAAAGCGGTTTTCAACATGTTCTAAACAATCTTCGATGGTAACTCTTGCCATTTTGTTTCCTTATATTTTAGGGTTATTCTGTAAGACCACGCTGATGGTCAGTTGGTTCTAATTTAACACGTTTATCATTAAATCAAATGAAAAACAACAAGTTGTTATGCTTAGCTTTAAATAAAAATTGTAATAGTTTGATTATATTGCTAACTTCTCGATTCTAATATAGCAACAGCGGGTAATTCCTTCCCTTCAAGAAATTCGAGAAATGCGCCGCCACCTGTTGAGGTATAAGATACCTTGTCGTTAATTTCATATTTATCTATTGCCGCCAGCGTGTCGCCGCCACCCGCTATGGAAAATGCAGGGCTTTCGGCAATGGCAGCCGCCAGTGATTTTGTACCGTTACCGAATTGGTCTATTTCAAAAACACCGACCGGGCCATTCCAGACTATCGTACCGGCAGATTTCAGGATTTCAGCATAGCGCTTGGCGGTATCCGGGCCTATGTCGAGGATCAAATCATCCGCTTCAACGTCGGCTACTTGTTTGACGGTTGCCACCGCACTGTCCGAGAATTCTTTGGCACACACGACATCGGTAGGGATAGGAATATCTGAACCGGCACTCTTTGCGGCGGCTATCAATCGTTTGGCTTCTTCAATCAAATCGGGTTCGTAAAGTGACTTTCCGACAGGAAACCCCATCGCTGCAATAAAGGTATTAGCAATGCCGCCGCCAACAATGAGTTGATCGACTTTTTCAGATAAGGATTTAAGCACCGTCAATTTAGTGCTGACTTTAGAGCCGCCGACAATTGCAACCAATGGTTTGGCGGGAGTTTCCAATGCCTTGCCCAAAGCATCCAGTTCGTTGCCAAGTAGCGGGCCTGCACAAGCAATCGGGGCAAATTTTGCAACGCTGTGTGTGGATGCTTGCGCCCGGTGTGCTGTGCCAAACGCATCCATCACGAACACATCACATAAAGCCGCCATTTTCTTGCCAAGCTCATCGCTGTTTTTTTCTTCACCCACATTAAATCGTACGTTTTCGCACAAAACGACCTCACCCGGATTGACGGCGATGCCATCCAGCCAGTTGCGTTCCAGACGAACGGGTTTGCCCAATAGGCTGGACAGCCGTTCAGCGACGGGTTTTAAGGAAGATTCCTCATCGTATTGGCCTTCAACAGGTCGGCCTAGATGGGACATCACCATGACCGCAGCACCCGCTGCCAAGGCTTTTTCAATGGTTGGTACACTGGCTTGGATGCGAATATCGCTGGTGACTTTGCCGTTTTTGATCGGCACATTCAGATCCTGACGGATTAATACCCGTTTGCCAGCTATATCAAGGTCAACCATTCTTTTTATCGACATATTTCTTTCTCTCGTTTTTGTGATGTTAAGGTGTTATTGGTTCGCGTCTTCTTTCCACTTGATGGAGCAGCCGATACTGGATATTTGGTCTTGTGGGCCATGACCGATATTTGCCACCTGTTTCATCGCCTCAAACAAATCCCGCCGTGTGCTATCAGGCGCGGTATCTATTCGGCTGGCATCCAGACGACCACGGTATTGCAATTCAAAATCCGTGTTATAGCCAAAGAAATCCGGTGTGCAAACAGCACCATACGCTTTGGCTATCTCTTGTGTTTCATCAATCAGATAAGGAAACGGGTAATTGTATTCTGCGGCAATAAGCTGCATATTTTCATACGAATCGTCAGGGTAGTTGACTGTATCGTTGGACATAATCGCAACCGATTCAATCCCATAACCCTTTAGCTCAAGGGCATCACGGAGAATACGTCCATGCACGGCTTTCACATAAGANNCAATGGTTGCAAATAAACATGACCAACAAGCCGTTCCTGCCCATACATTCCTGTAAAGTCCAAGTTTTGCCGTCAACGCCAAGTAGTTTGAAATCAGGTGCTTTTGCGCCAAAATCGCAGACTGGGGGGTTAAGTGATACCATGATCGCTCCTAGTTAGTTTTTCTAATAATTAATGTAACTCAAGCTCGTTGTAATGCATTTTAACAGGCGCTACAGTAGAATAAAATGGAAGATGTTTTGTACTTGTTCCAATACCTTAATTTAGATAGATTCAGTGACTAAGGCAGAACCCCCTAATCTATGACCGATAAAGATCAAGTGTTTAAAGAAGAAATCTGCAAAGTGGCAGATTTCAAGTTCGGTACAACAGTGGCCGGTGTGTTCGACGACATGGTTAACCGCTCCGTGCCGTATTACGGTGAAATCCAACGCATGATGGCGGAACAAGCTGCTGATTATGCCCAAGCAGGCACTGATGTGTTCGATTTGGGCTGTGCTACCGGCACAACCCTCATCGGCATGAACACCACGATAGCCGAGAATATTCGTTTCATTGGCATCGACGATTCGCCCGAAATGCTTGCAAAATGCCGTAGCAAACTTGAAGAAGCCGGTTTCAAGCGTCCTTTTGATCTACGGGTAGCTGATTTAAACAGTAGCCTTGAAATTAGCAATGCCTCGGTTGTAGTGGTATGCCTGACCTTGCAATTCGTACGCCCTATTTATCGGGAAAAATTACTCAAAAGCATTTACGACGGCTTACTCGGCGGCGGTGTACTCATTCTGGTGGAAAAAACATTGACAGAAAACAGTGCGTTCAACCGAGACTTTATTAAATATTATTATAACTACAAACGCCGTAATCATTACAATGAATTAGAGATTATGCAAAAGCGGGAAGCCTTGGAGAACATTCTTATCCCTTACAAGCTTAGCGAAAATATAGCGTTGTTGCGTGACACGGGTTTTGCTGGTCATGAAGTATTTTTCAAATGGTATAACTTTTCGGGTTTAATCGCGTATAAGAATTAATTCACGGTGGCTTAATTGGGAATTTCTTTTCCAAGCACTTCAACTGGGTCGTTCATCGGCTGATTAACACCCGGACAATATCATTGCCTACTACCGCTAGCGCAATAAGACCGCCAAGCTAATCAAAATAGCACCAATGTAAATTGACCATAAAGTATTGCGGTGCTGAGTATTCATCTGTTCTCGTAATAGCACCAATTCTCGTTGTTGATTTTCCGCACGTTTCTGGGAGTTAGCTGCGTTATCCAAGGTTTTAAACAGCAAGGTAGGTATTTCCGGGAAATGTTCGGCAACCTCGGGAAACTGTTTAAGTAGTTTGGTGATTTTAGCTTTAGGCCCCATGCGTTCCTTGAACCAAAGTTCCAGGAACGGCTTGGCGGTTTGCCACAAGTCCAAATCGGGGTATAACTGTCTTCCCAAACCTTCGATATTGAGCAAAGTCTTTTGTAACAAAACCAGTTGTGGCTGTACGTGCATGTCGAAACGCCGGGCGGTTTGAAACAGGCGCAACAATAATTGTCCGAAGCTTATGTCTTTCAGCGGCTTTTCAAAAATCGGTTCACAGACACTGCGGATAGCCGATTCAAATTCTTCAATCCGAGTTGAACTGTCAACCCAACCGGATTCGACGTGCATTTGCGCGACTTTCCGATAATCGCGGTTGAAAAATGCCAGGAAATTTTCCGCCAGATAATGTTGGTCGGTTAAAGACAACGAACCCACAATACCGAAATCGACAGCAATATATTTCGCCGGCAGTTCAACAAAGATATTCCCTGGGTGCATGTCGGCGTGGAAAAAATTGTCCCTGAACACTTGGGTAAAGAATATCTCCACTCCGCGTTCCGCCAATAATTTGAAATCAGCGCCCTCAGCTTTGAGACGGTCGATTTCGCCGACGGGTACGCCATAAATCCGTTCCATGACCAGGACTTTGCGCCGGGTTAAGTCCCAGTGAATTTCAGGAACATAAAGGATGTCTGAAT
>PMDM01000089.1 GCA_003155565.1 Methylococcaceae bacterium
GTCACCATTGGCGAGTCAAGAACGTATTGCCGGGCATCCAGTATTTCAGGAGATTGATCCTGGTATTGTTGCTGTATTTGACCCTGTTGGCTTTGTGCCTGCCCCTGCATCGGTGCTTCCTGCAACAGGCTGCGCCCCTGCTCCCAGGTCATTTGGTTAAACAAATCCAGATTGTTTTGCCTGGGAAATATCGTCACGTCACTGATAGCGGAGACGATCAGTGACGTGTGGGGTTGCTGGATAGCGAAATAGGTCACACGATTGCCAAAACAATCAATCCGTTCGTGAAAATCCATGGGCGTTGGCTTAATGTCAAAACGACTGTTATCACAGTGCTGACGCCAGAAATTGCGAGGCTGTAATCTGGCTTCATTTTGGCATAGCCCAACCGATTGGCTGTAATGATAGAATGTGGTGTGAGTAATTCGGTATTTCACAGGTCATCCTCGGACGCTTTTATCATCATAAGCTGTGAAGCCTGAGAGTGGCTAAAATAGGTTTGTGCGATAACTTCTGCAATTCGCCATAACAAATCAGACGTAGTCGATAGTACACGGTCAAAATCAGTATAAACGCCTTCATTTTTATTAACCTGGGTTAATTCAAGCACATTGCACAGGCGTAAGTCAGTGTAGGCTTTTAAGATTAAACGTTCCTCTTCACTGAGGTGGCTTTTGCCTTTTCCACGAGGCAAGGCATCCACATGGATAGATAACTGATGCAGTTGGTAGGCGAGCGAGCGGGGATGGGTTTCATCCAGTAACAGTAACTCCAGTACCATCGGTAGCTGGATAAAAGAACGGTAGCGGCGCTGATAAATAGTTAAACTGTCAGTTGAAACCAGGACAGCCTCAAGCATCTGATTTTGCAAAGCATCCTCGTGCCGTAACGCCAATGTTGAGCGGAGCAAGGCAATAAGCGCCAGCGCCCGTTCCAGCCGTCGCCCACTGTCCAGCATCAACCAGGCGGCTTCACGCGTCATGCTCTCACTGGTCAGACCGGTAAAGGCGACGATGCCGGTAATTAAATCATCCAAATTATTCTGCAACTGTTCGACATTGATTTCATTATTGATAACCCGTTGTTGCCAACGGCGTTGAATATTATCGACACTGCGCCAGGTATCATGTGACCACAAGTCACGAATGCTGAATGCCGCTAGCACAAAAGCTTGAATATTCGCCGTCAGTGAACCTTTGCGATGGACATCTTTAGCCAGTGAGAGCAACTCGGCCTCAGGTGTTTTCAGGAGTTGTGCATCGCCTTTTACAAAACCTGGATATGTGCCGGTAACCAGGGTCAGGGCACGCAGTAATATCTTAAGGCATTCATTGTCAACGGGGTCTTTGAACTCAAGGGTTTCCCTAAGTTTTAGCAATACAGTCCGCAACAGCCGTGTTGCCGCTTCAATGCGCTCAAGTTGTCGGCCAACCCAAAATAGATTGTCGGCAGCGCGGCTGGTCAGCGGTTCGGTGATCGCATCAATCAGTTGATTACGTTTTGGTTGAGTCCATAAACTGACCGGCTTATCAGGTTCAGAGGCCAAAACCCAGGTGTCTTTGCTAATTCCACCCGCCTGATTGGAAACGATAAAATTATCTTTTTCGCGGGCAACACGGGTAAGCCCTCCTGGCATCACCACATAGCCATCCCCGCTGGCAACCACAAAATTACGCAAAACGGCGTTACGCGGTTCGATATGATTGTCGATAAACGCCGGTAGTGTGGAAAAACTGACTTGTTCCTGGCCTATGAATAAATGCGGTTTAGCTAAAATTTGGTCGCGCAGGAGGTCTTTTTCTTTAATACTTAACGTACCGGCAAATACGGCATGATTACCCAGGCTCCGATTAATGGGTTTAATGACCAGGCTATCGAGATTTTGGAGGACAAAATCGCGTTCGCGACGTTGCCCGCACCACCAGGTTGCCACCGAAGACAGCTTAAGTTCCTCATTTAAAAAGTAACGGGCTAACCTCGGCAAAAATGCCAACAAACCGGGGTTTTCCAGGATACTGCTGCCCAAAGGATTGGCGATTGCGACATTACCGCGCCGGACAACTTCCAGAAGCCCTGCTACACCTAGCTGTGAAGTACTGCGGAATTCCAACGGATCGCAGAAAGAATCGTCAACGCGGCGTAAAATAACATCGACAGCTTGTAAGCCGTCCAATGCTTTAAGCCAGACATGACCGTCACGTACCGTCAGGTCACCGCCCTGAACCAGGGTGAAGCCAAGGTAAGCCGCTAGATAAGCATGTTCAAAATAGGTTTCATTGAGTGGGCCCGGCGTGAGTACGACTATGCGCGGATCTTCTTTATTATGCGGTGCAATATCAGCGAGTCCCTTGCGCATCGCCTTAAAAAAACCGGATAACCGATGCACCTGTGTTTCACGAAAAATATCAGGTAAAACCCGCGTTATCACCGTGCGGTTTTCCAATGCATATCCTGAACCGGAAGGCGCTTGGGTACGGTCATCCAATACCCACATCCGCCCGTTGGGGCCGCGGGCAAGATTCGCTGAATGAATAATCAGGTGGCGCTGCTGGTAAGGCAATGCACCGACACAGGGATGCAAAAAACCTTCATGCCCAAAAATCAGCTCGGCAGGCAACAAGCCTTTTTTCAATAGGCTCTGTTTGCCATAAATGTCTTTAAGGATCAGGTTAAGCAATTCGGCGCGTTGCTTAAGTCCCGCTTCGATAATTGCCCATTCTTCGCTGCTGATCAATAATGGGACAGGATCAAGTCGCCAGGGCCGGGTTAGTTTTTGCGAGTCACCATAAACATTGTAGGTAACACCGTTTTCACGCAACAAGCGTTGCGCTTCACGACGACGTAGCTCAAGTGTTTCACTACCCATGGCTTCAAGCGCAGCCATAAAGCGCTCCCAATAGGGTAACGCTTTATTTTCAGTCGCGTACATCTCATCGTAGATGCCGAGTCGGGTCGCGTAATATTGCGTGCCAATATCGTTGGCTGGGCTGTTGGCATCAGACACGAGTTATTCCGTATTTTTATTAGTTGTTAAGCAGTTTATTACCACGAAGGGCACGAAGAAAAAATATAAAACTTCGCGCCCTTCGTGGTAATAATAATTTCGCAAACGTGACCATGCAGAGTATATAGCTCGCTGGCCATGGTGTCGCAAAAGTCGCTCTTCTTCATGTTCGATGGTCAATATCCTGATAGTGGCGTAATGGTTCCCCGACATAAATCTGGCGGGGCCGGTAAATAGTGACCGTTTCACCATGAATCATTTCGCGCCAATGCGCCAACCATCCGGGCATACGGCCTATGGCAAATAAAACAGTAAACATATTGGTGGGTATTCCGGCTGCGCGGAGTATCAAGCCGGAGTAAAAATCGACATTGGGATAAAGTTTCCTGGAAATGAAGTAGTCGTCTTTCAACGCGATTTCCTCCAAACGTCTGGCAATATCGAATAACGGATCGTTGATGCCGGGCTTGTTGAGCAATTTGTCACAATGTTTTTTTAGCACCTGGGCGCGTGGGTCGAAATTTTTGTATACCCGATGGCCAAAGCCCATCAGTCGGCTTGATGAATTCTTGTCTTTGGCCTGATTAATAAATTCGGAGCCATCGCCACCTTCGGCGTGTATTTGCTCAAGCATTTTAATAACTTCCTGATTAGCCCCGCCGTGACGCGGCCCCCATAATGCGGAGATACCCGCCGAAGCAACCGCATAAACATTGGCCATACTGGAGCCTGCAGTACGTACTGAAGACGTGCTACAGTTTTGTTCATGGTCTGCATGGAGGATCAGGAACATGTCGATGGCCCGTACAATATCATCATCCAGTTGATAATCACGCACTGGCGAGGCNNGGTTCACCGATGGATTTTTTATAAGAAAATGCCGCAATGGTGCGTACCTGGGAAATTAGGTTAGCGACAATTTGGACTTCAGCTACTTCATCAAGCTGGTCGGGAACCGGGTAAAAAGTGGACAAGGACGCGACCATCGTGGCAAGAATACCCATGGGATGAGATCCCCTGGGAAAGCCATGAAAAAAATGGTGCATGTCTTCATGGATAATCGACGATTCATTAAGATGTGTCGTAAACTGCAATAGCTGCCCGTTGTTTGGCAACTCGCCATGCAGCAACAAATAGGCAACTTCAGTAAATCTGGAATTTTCGGCCAGTTCTTCAATAGGATAGCCGCGATAACGCAGAATGCCTTTTTCGCCATCAATGTAAGTAATGGCAGACTCACAAGCCCCAGTATTACCGTACCCGTCATCCAGTGTCACATAACCGGTTTGGTTGCGTAGCTTGGTGATATCAATTGCTTTCTCGCCCTCAACACCCATATAAGTTGGCAATGAATAGGTTTGATCATCCAATGTTAAGGCTGCCGGGGTTAGCAGTTTTAATTTATCGGTCATTTGTATCAATCTCCAAAATTAAAGCGTAGAGAGGCAGGATGGGGTAGCACTATTCTGCCTCTAAAAAAATATGCGCCTACAATTAACGGTTGCGATGGCGTAAATCCAGGGTAAACGGATATTCTTCACTTAACTCTTCAGGAGGCGGAGCCATAGCCCTGGGCGCTGCATCCGTAATGCTAAATCTTTCCAGTAGCGGTTTATCTGAAGCTGCAACTAAGGTTATGGCCAGCGGTGGGCGAATGATAACCCCCGGCGTATGTCCGTAATCCCAAAAACGTGTCATGCGCCGGGTTTCTGCGGCGTAATCATTAACGGGGAAATCATCATAGCTACGGCCACCAGGATGGGCGACATAATAGGTGCACCCCCCTACTGAATGGCCATTCCAGCTATCGATTATGTCAAAAATCAGTGGGGTATGTGGCGCAATAGTGGGGTGTAATGCCGAAGGTGGCTGCCATGCCCGGTAACGCACCCCGGCAACATATTCACCTTTACGTCCGGTGTTGCGCATGGGCAAACGCCTGCCGTTACAGCTTATGATATAACGTCCCTCGGTAAATCCGGTCACCGATACCTGTAGACGCTCAACGGATGAATCTACATAACGCGCAGTGCCGGTACTGCTGACTTCCTCACCCAATACATGCCAAGGCTCAATGGCAAAGCGCAATTCCATATCGATACCATCAATCAGGGTATTGCCGTAACGGGGGAAACGGAATTCGAAAAATGGGGCCAGCCATTCCAGTTCAAAACCGAAACCAGCCCGCTGTAAGTCTTTGGTCACCTGTTTCATGTCTTCGCGGACATAATGCGGTAGCATAAAACGGTCATGCAGCTCAGTTCCCCAGCGCACTAAATCGTGTTTATACGGCTCACGCCAGAACCAGGCAACCAGTGAGCGCAATAACAACATTTGCACCAATGACATACGCGCATGGGGCGGCATTTCAAAGGATCGCAGTTCGAGAATGCCGAGCCTTCCGGTTGAGCTATCAGGCGAGTAGAGTTTATCAATACAGAACTCAGAACGATGCGTGTTACCGGTTATATCGGTCAGCAAATGGCGCAGCAAGCGATCAACCAGCCAGGGTTCGGGGACTTCGCCTTCAGGCATTTGTTGAAAGGCGATTTCCAGCTCATAGAGTTTTTCATCACGGCCTTCATCGACGCGCGGCGCCTGGCTGGTAGGTCCGA
>PMDM01000252.1 GCA_003155565.1 Methylococcaceae bacterium
CCGTTACGTTCATATTCAAAATCATATTTTTCCGGCTCACCCGGTCTGACGGGCAAAGGTGTACGAGTTTCCTTGATGTGCTGTTTGCTGGTTTCGTCCATGCAAACCAAAACTTCGCCATCCGCATAGATTCGCTGATACACTTCCAGGACATCTTCCATCGCACAAACAAAATCGGCATTCGCTTTGGGGGGAATACACCAGCATTCCTTTAGCCAGGGTTTAAGTGCATTTTTTTTAATGTTGTCCTAACGGTTTCATCACTGATTGAATCGACTATCTTGCATTCAACCAATTTATCGGCCAATAATTGCATCGTCCACTCCGCCCGCCCTTCGGGTGCGCCCATGCAAACTGTGGCAACCAGAAAAGCTTCTGCAGCACAATCCAGCTTTTTAGGGAGATGGTGTTTCTGCACCTTTGGATTTAAAGCCGATTCCAAACCTTCTTCCACAAAAGATTGACGAACTCGTTCAATGCTTCGGGTGCTTATATTTAAGGAGGCCGCAATGGCTTGATCTGTTTTGACTGGGATTGCGCCGGATTCATCACATTGCAGGAGGATTCGAGCATGGGTCTGTTTCCGCGCCGCTATTCGGCCTTTGTTAAGCAACTCTTTTAATTCTTGACGCTCAGCTTCGGTCAGTTTTACGCGATATTTTTTTGCCGGCATAGGGTAATCTATTTAATTTCATTGGGTTGCTATAGAAAATTAATAGATTACATTAAATATTCGTCAAAACAAAATTGGTGGACTACTAGAGGTAAAAAACGAACGGAATATTTCCATAGAAAATCAGGGAAATTGCTAAATTCGGAATAATTGCAACGAGGTTTTGCCAGACAGCTTCAGATGCGGTAAAAAGTGACCGCCAATAAGACCGGCATGACATCGGTAAAAACCTGCAAGTTACCTCCGATGCCATGCCCAACACTGTACTGAGACAAGTGCAGGAAAAGTATTTCATAAATTGGAAATACTGTCCATTTTACGTTGGCATGACCGGAGCCAACGATAGAATCTACAGGCCGATTATTCTTCTGCGCTCGCTGCCATCAGCAGGTTATCATTTGCCGTCGCTGTGATCGAGGTCAGCGCTACTGTTCTGCTGACTGTTCCACAACGGCTCGCGATCATTCACAGCGGGCAGCACGCCATCGCTATCAACAAAGCCGACACGGTCGGTTAAAGCATGCGCGACGGATGCACCATTACCGACGCCGCAAACAAATAGTGACGCATCAGGGTTCTCAGCTATCGGCTCAAGATGGTCTACTACAGGCGAACTCGGCCGATGCCGGAAAATCACAGACAACGCCTCCTCAGCCAGGGGTCACCANNAGAAGATTTCAATGTTACTTTTGCGGTTGTCACTGTTCGGAGTTTATCCGGTTGGATTTTCTTCAACGTCGCCGGGTTCAATTCATCGACCCCGTGGACCGAAGAGGAGCCCAAAATGACTATTCCCCCTGAACTAGAAGCCAGGATTTTGCGTTATTATCATGCTGAAAAGTGGCGTGTCGGCACCATTGCTGCCCAGTTAGGCGTGCATCATAGCACCGTCAGCCGTGTGCTGGCGCAAGCGGGGTTGCCGCGTATTGGCGTCCCGCGCCGGGCATTGGCCATCGACGCGTATTTGCCGTTTATTCTGGAAACCCTGGAGAAATTTCCAACACTGACCGCCACGCGCATTCATGGTATGGTTAAAGAACGCGGTTACGTGGGCAGTGCTGATCATTTTCGCCATTTTATTGCCTTACATCGCCCCAAACCCAAAGCAGAGGCCTATCTAAGACTGCGGACTTTGCCGGGTGAGCAAGCCCAAGTGGACTGGGGACACTTCGGCACCTTTGAAATCGGTCGTGCGAAGAGAGCGCTGATGGGTTTTGTGATGGTCCTGTCCTGGTCGAGAATGATTCACGTACACTTCTTTCTCGGCGCACACATGGCGAACTTTTTACGGGGTCATGCCGAGGCATTCAACGCCTGGGGCGGGCTTACCCGAGTTATTTTGTACGATAACCTGAAAAGCGCTGTGCTAGAACGGCAGGGACAAGCCATACGCTTTAATCCCACATTGCTGGAGTTTGCCGGATTCCACCGTTATGAACCACGCCCTGTAGCAGTTGCCCGGGGTAACGAAAAGGGACGCGTTGAACGGGCGATCCGCTATATTCGCGAGGCGTTTTTTGCCGGTCGGACGTTTACCAGCGTGGAAGATTTGAATGCGCAGGCGGCCGCGTGGATGATCGGAACCGCGGCGGATCGGCGTTGCCCGGAAGACACGACTTTGACCGTGCGGGAAGCCTTTGCACAAGAACAAAAACACCTGCTGGCACTACCGGCCAATCCTTATCCCACCGACGAACACGTCGCGGTAAAAATCGGTAAAACGCCTTATGCAAGATTCGATTTAAACGATTACAGTGTTCCTCATGAATACGTACAACGCACGCTCACGGTGGCGGCTGATCTAAAGCAGTTACGAATTATTGATGGCCAGACTCTACTCGCTACGCACCGGCGTAGCTTTGATCGAGGTGCACAAATCGAAATCCCAGCGCATATTGTCACACTCACCGAATACAAGCACCAAGCCAGCCAACATCGTAACCTAGACCGTTTGACCCAAGCCGTCCCCCAAAGCCGGGAATTGCTGACGCAGGCCGCCGAACGCGGCGAATCCCTGAGGCGACTCAGCACGGCGCTGTTAGCTCTATTAGATCGTTATGGTGTGGTTGAGCTACAAGCCGCCGTTCAGGACGCCCTGCAACGCGGCGTCCCTCATCCCAACGCTGTCCGCCTTGCCCTGGAGCGCCAGCGTGAAGCCCGCGAGCTGCCGCCCCCCGTAGCAATAACGTTACCGAGTCACGTACAAAATCGGGACACGATTATCCAGTCGCACAACCTGGAAACCTATGATCAAATTACGGAGGCCACTCATGCTCCCTGATGCGCTGCGCCGGCGGGCAGAAGAGTTACACTTTTATGGGCTCCTGGCGCATGGGTCTGAAATCGAAGACTGTGCCTGGGTCGAAAAACTACTCGACTGGGAAGAGGCTGAGCGAGCACACCGCAGTTTGGTTCGTCGCTTAAGTAGCGCCCATATCGGTCGCTTCAAGCCCTTAGCTGACTTTGATTGGAATTGGCCTGAGCAGTGTGACCGGTTGGCGATTACGGAATTGATGAGTTTAGAGTTCTTAAAGACCGCGACTAACGCCATTCTAGTGGGTGCCAGTGGGCTCGGAAAATCCACCATTGCCCAAAATATTGCACACCAGGCTGTCCTAAACGGACACACCGTTCTCTTTACCTCGGCCGGACAATTACTCAGTGACCTCGCCGCGCTCGACAGCGATTCCGCTTTGCGGCGGCGTTTGCGTTACTACGCGGCGCCCTCATTGTTGGTGATTGATGAAGTGGGTTATCTGTCCTATTCAAACCGCCATGCGGATTTGCTGTTTGAACTCATCAACCGCCGACACGAACAGAAAAGCACCCTGATCACCACCAATAAATCCTTTGCCGAATGGTCAGATGTGTTCCCCAATGCGGCCTGTGTCGTAGCGCTGATTGACCGTCTGGTACACAACGCAGAAATTATCGCTATCAAGGGTAAGTCGTACCGTCAAAAAGAAGCGCAAGAACGCGCCGAGCAGCGCAGCAAAAAAAGAAAAGCGTCGACGGTAAGGAGTTCAGCATGAAAAATCATCACCAATCCTCTGGATTAACCTT
>PMDM01000353.1 GCA_003155565.1 Methylococcaceae bacterium
AAAAACGTCCGTCGGTAATCAGCGCGACCTCTTTGCCCAAACCTTTACCCATGATAGCTGAGGTAGGTGAGAGCATTTCGCGCATACCGGGGCCGCCTTTAGGCCCTTCGTAGCGGATAACGATAACATCACCTTTGACGATGTCGCCGCTCAGGATGGCTTGTAATGCCTGTTCTTCAGCATCGAACACTTTGGCTGTGCCGGTAAATACCAAGCCTTCCTTACCCGTGATTTTGGCAACCGCACCTTCAGGTGCCAGATTGCCGTATAAGATAACCAGATGGCTGTCTTTTTTGATGGGGTTATCCAACGGACGGATCATGTCTTGCTGGTCGGGATAAGGTTGTACGTTGGCAAGGTTTTCTGCCAGCGTTTTGCCCGTTACGGTTAGGCAATCACCGTGCAACAAGCCGCAATCCAGCAAGACTTTCATCAACGGTTGTATGCCGCCGATTTCAATTAATTCCGCCATTTGGTATTTGCCGCTGGGTTTTAAGTCGGCAAGCATAGGGACGTTCTTGCCGATGCGGGTAAAGTCATCCAAGGTAATATCGACGTTGCTGGCATTCGCCATTGCCAATAGATGTAAAACGGCATTGGTTGATCCGCCGAGCGCAATCACCACGGTAATGGCATTCTCAAACGCCGCCTTGGTCATGATGTCGCTGGGCTTGATATTGTTTTTTATCAACTCCATCACCGCCGCGCCAGCACGTTCGCAATCCAGGCGTTTGTCTTCTGAAATCGCCGCTTGCGCGGAACTGTTGGATAAGCTCATGCCCAAGGCTTCGATGGCCGAAGCCATGGTGTTTGCCGTGTACATGCCGCCGCAAGAACCCGCGCCGGGGATAGCTTTAGCTTCGATTTCAGCTAATTCGGCATCATCAATTTGGTTGTTGGCGCGTGCGCCAACGGCTTCGAAAACTGACACGACATCCAATTTTTTGTCTTTGTGGCAGCCGGGCATGATGGTTCCACCGTAGACGAACACGCTGGGACGGTTGAGCCGTGCCAGCGCAATCATGCAGCCNNGGCATGTTTTTGTCGCAGCCACCAATGGCAACAATACCGTCGAAACCTTGGCAACCGACCACGGTTTCAATCGAATCGGCAATGACTTCACGGGATACCAGCGAATACTTCATGCCTTCTGTGCCCATGGAAATGCCGTCGGAAATCGTAATGGTATTGAAAATGACAGCCTTGCCGTTGGCATTGTTGACCCCTGTTGCCGCATCGTCCGCCAGCTTATTGATGTGCATATTGCACGGTGTGACCATACTCCAGGTAGACGCGATACCGATTTGCGGTTTGCTAAAATCTTCTGTGGTAAAGCCTACTGCATGGAGCATGGCACGGCTGGGCGCGCGTTCCATGCCGTCTACAACCAGAGATGAAAAGGTGCGGGTTTTGGTGTCGTTCGAGTTAGACATTAATGTCAGTTCCTGAGAATTATAAGGTGTTGGAGTTTTAAGATTTTATGTTGAAAGCGATAGATGTGTCATAAACGATCCCAGCTATTTTTACGCCGCCAGCCGAGCTTAGGCAGGATGAATCCCAAGAAAACACCAGCTAAGGATAAAAATCCGCCATATAAGAACCAGTCTTGGTTTGCTCCGTCTTTTAAGGCATTATTTTCAAGCTTAAGTTGTTCCAGTTCGCGTTTAACATTCACCACTTCCTCCTGTAGCTTGTCCCGCTCATCTTTTATTTGGATTTGGTTTGATGCAGTCTTTTTTATTTCGGTAAGTTCCCGACCCAATCTGTCGCGTTCCAATGCCAAGGATTGCTCCAAGGGGGTGTCTGGTGTGATGGATGTCTTAAGTTTAGCCATTTCAGCTTTGAGGGTGCTATTTTCGGTTTGTAAAGACCCTAAATTTTTGGATATAGTTTCAGGTTGAGTATGGCTGGGCGGTTCCAACATTGTGTTTCTGGTTGCTATGAAGCCTTGCATACCATCCATTAATTGAATATGCGAAAATCCAGTTTTGCTGTTTTCGTTTAATACCTCAACGGGTGTGCCTATGGGTATTAGGCTCATAATTCTGGCTTTGTTGCTTTCTTTGCTTCGGAGTGGGATGTCAAGATTATTAGCTACATAGACAGTCTTGGCGTATGCAGGGGTGAAACTAATAAGTAGGATGATAAGTAGAACAAAAAAAACGCTAAGTTTTTTCACATGAGCCTCTGGTGTGATTGCTTGATACAGATAAATATAGCCCTATTTTGTGCACAACAGAAATTCCAGGAGCGCTTTTTGTGCATGTAGGCGGTTTTCTGCCTCAGCAAAGACGATGCTTTGTGGGCCATCCATAATTTCCGCGCTGACTTCTTCGCCCCGATGGGCGGGTAAACAGTGCATAAAAAGAGCATCTTTGTGAGCCGCACGCATAATGTCAGCGTTAACCTGATAATCTTTAAAGGCAGAGTGGCGCTGTTTTTGCTCGTCTTCCTGTCCCATGCTGGCCCAAACATCGGTCACGATTAGATCAGCATTTTTTCCAGCGGCTAGTGCCGTGTCAAAAAAACGGACGCGATCATCCGCAGCAACAGAGATCATTTTGTTTGGCTGATAACCCGCCGGAGCGGCAATATGAAGCTTGAAATCCAGCACCGTTGCGGCATGAATATAAGAATGGCACATATTATTGCCATCCCCTATCCAAGCGACTGTTTTACCTTGAATGTCGCCACGCTCTTCAAAATAAGTTTGCATATCGGCAAGCAATTGGCAGGGGTGCTGCTCATCAGTCAGACCGTTTATCACGGGGACAGACGAATGTTGGGCAAAAGTCGTTACCGTTTCATGCTTGAAGGTACGGAGCATGATGCAATCCACCATGCTGGAAATGACTTTGGCGCTGTCTTCAATCGGCTCGCCCCGACCCAATTGGGTATCGCGAGGCGACAGGAAAATGGCATTGCCGCCAAAATGCGCCATACCTGCTTCAAAAGAGATGCGGGTTCCGGTGGACGATTTTTCAAAAACCATCGCTAACACCTGTCCTTTTAGGGGTTGATAGTCAGGGTCACGATGATTTTTAAGCGCAATCGCCCGTTTGATGAGGCCGCGAAATTCGTTGCCGCTAATATCGAGAAGGCTGATGAAGTGTCTAGGCTGCATGGTCACTTACGTGGGGATTGTGTGCTGTGAATTGTGCAATCAGCATTGCCAAGGTATCTATAAGTTGTTTGATTTGCATGTCATCAATAATTAATGGCGGCAACAGACGTATGATTTTCTCCTGTGTGACGTTGATCAACAACCCCTTTGCCAGTGCCAGCGCTACAAGTTCGGTACATGGTGTGTCTAGCTCTATGCCGATCATCAAGCCTTTATGACGAATTTCGATGATATGGTTGTTATCCTGCAAAAGCTCGGCAAGGCCTGAGCAGATGGCTAGGCCTTTAGGTTCAGCCGAAGCAATTAAATTATCTTTGTCCAAGGTTTCCAGTACCGCTAAAGCAGCACTACACGCCAGGGGATTGCCGCCAAAAGTGGAGCCGTGGTTACCTGCCGTAAACAAGGTTGCCGCTTTGCCGGATGCTAAACACGCGCCGATAGGTACGCCATTACCCAAGGCTTTAGCCAGTGTGCAAACATCAGGCAGTATGCCATTGTGCTGGAACGCCAGGAACTTTCCGGTACGTCCCATGCCGGTTTGAATTTCATCTAGCATCATCAACAGTTCATGTTGGTCGCAGATGTTACGGATTTGGTTCAAGTAATCGCTGGCAGGGATATTAATCCCACCTTCACCCTGGATGGGTTCAACCAAAATAGCAACAATATTAGGATTCTGCTCGATAGCGGCTGTAATCGCAGCGATGTCGTTGTAAGGCACACGGATAAAGCCCTCGACCAGCGGTTCGAATCCCTTCTGTATTTTGGCATTACCGGTAGCACTGAGCGTTGCCAGTGTGCGGCCATGAAAGCTAAAGTCCATAACAATAATAGCGGGAACATCTATTCCACGTTCGTGCCCATATTTACGGGCAAGTTTGATCGCCGCCTCATTCGCTTCAGCGCCTGAATTGCAGAAGAAGACATTATCCATGCCGCTCTTTTCAGTTAGCCGATCAGCTAATTGTTCCTGAACTGCGATACGGTATATGTTGGACGTATGCAGCAGTTTTTCGCTTTGCTTGCAGATCGCCCGGTGGACGGCAGGATGGGAATGTCCTAAACCGCATACCGCGATGCCGGATAAGGCATCGAGATATTGCTTGTTATTGTCATCCCATAGCCATACACCTTCACCCCGGTCAAAAGTGACGGGTAAACGGCTGTATGTGGGCATAACGTTACTGGTCATTAAATAATCCACCTGAACACAAAAAGGCAGTGAATGACTGCCCTTGAAATAAAGTGCTTGATAGCACTTGGAAAAACCTTTGATTATAATTTTCAAAACACAGCGAAGCAAGCCTATTTTTGTAAGACTTCCTGTTTTCTTATGATAAAATTAAGGCTAGTTATTTTGGAGAGTGGTGCGCACATGAATGTTAATGAAAGAATTAAAGACCAGTTAGAAAACAATCCGGTCGTTTTATACATGAAGGGTACCCCGGATTTTCCGCAGTGCGGTTTTTCGGGGCAGACAGTGCAAGTGCTGAATGCTTGCGGCGCAAAGTTTATGCACGTTAATATTTTTGAAGATCCAGAATTACGCGAAGCGCTGAAAGTTTATTCGAATTGGCCGACGTATCCCCAGCTTTATGTTGGTGGTGAGTTGGTTGGCGGTTGCGATATAGTGACCGACCTTTACCAAAAAGGTGAGTTGAAGACGATGTTGAGTGCGGTGGGTGGGGTAGAAGTCTAAATCTGTAGTCTTTAAGTCTAATCTGTTGCCACTTCAGAGGTGGCTTCAAGTTGCTTCCAACGATTAACTATCAGACAAAAGAGTTCCGCAGTTTTTTCAGCATCGTATAAGGCCGAATGGGCTTTTTCATCCTCCCATTCAATGCCTGCGGACTGGACTATTTTTGCTAAGACAGTTTGTTGGTAGACCAGTCCGCCCAAGGTTGCAGTGTCGAAGGTGCTGAATGGATGGAATGGGCTGCGTTTTATTTTAGTGCGATGAATTGCTGCGTTAAGAAAAGCAATATCAAAAGCAGGATTATGGCCGACCAGGATGGCACGGTTACAGTTGTTGCGTTTTATGGCTTTTTGAATAGGGGTAAACAGCAACTCTAGCGCTTCTTGCTCCTCAACCGCCATACGAAAAGGATGGTGTGGGTCGATGCCGTTAAATTTTAAGGCAGCGTCATCCAGTTCAGCATTTTTAAACGGGACGACATGGGTTGAATAGCGTTCCGTAATGACGAGTTCACGGTTGGAATCAAACTCGACAATAACGGCGGCAATTTCCAGCAACGCATGTTTTTTCGCGTTAAACCCCCCCGTTTCTATGTCAATGACAACAGGGAGATATCCTCTAAAGCGTTTGTCGAGGGGAATAGCGGGTGTTGTCATCGGTGTGGAGTGAATGGGTAGATTAATTGATTGAACTGTGAGTTAGTTAGTCGCGGGATATTCCGACTTGTGGTATGTTAACCGTAGTTACAACAAAACAAAAATAATAGCGGATAAGGGGCATAAAATGCGAAAGAAAAAACAAGTGGTGCAAGCAGTCGGTCTTGCGTTTTTTTCCTTTTTGGCAGGTTGCGCAACGACCCCTAATAATGCCAGCGATCCACTGGAAGACTGGAATAGGGGAGTGCAATCGTTTAATGACGGTTTTGACGACTATGCCATGAAGCCCGTAGCCAAGGGCTACAACTGGATAATGCCTGAATTTGCCGATCAAGGTGTGTCGAACTTTTTCAGCAATCTTAACGATATTGCCGTCACTATCAACGACTTGTTGCAGTTTAAACTGGAGCAGACTGGTATGGATGGCTCGCGTTTTTTGCTTAATTCAACGGCTGGATTAGGCGGTTTGTTTGATGTTGCATCCATGATAGACCTGCCTAAACATCATGAAGATTTTGACCAAACGCTAGGTGTTTGGGGGATTCCAGCGGGGTCTTATCTCGTATTGCCCTTACTGGGGCCAAGTTCGCCCAGAGGCGTGACCGGTTTAGTTGGTGATGCCGCCTTGAATCCGGCGACTTACGTCGGTTTCGGCGCTTTCCCTGGGATGAGCAATGGCGTGGAAGCTGCAATTAGTAGTGGCATGTATGTGGTCAATGCCATCGACAAACGCGCCGATAACCTCGCTACGGAAAAAGTCGTATCCGAGGCAGCCTCAGTAGACCGTTATGAATTCATCAAGAACGCCTACTTCCAACGTCGAAACTTCCTGGTTAACGATGGCAACCTGCCAGAAGGCGATGGCGACCCACTGGAAAACCCCGAAGATGGCAGTTTAGCGCCGCTTGATCCGCATCCGCGTTAGCCGATAATAAATTCCTGGAGTAGGGCGTGGTTTGCAACCCCGCTCCAACGTTTAACAGTATTCGCAATATAAAATATAACGGACGGGGTAAATACCTCGTCCGGCATGAGGATTAGCCGGAATATAAGCAGTTAGGTGATGTTGGTATTGAGATGGCTTATGATGGGATGGAGATTGATTTATAAGCTATGATATTGAAAAAGATAACCGTTCGTCCNNCTGAGCATGTTGAAGGGCGAACGCAAAGATCGCAATTGATGCGCCTCGTGCCGGCACATCCTATGCGCTATTTTTATTAGATTAGAGCAATACAGATTAGGGTATATTTTCTACAAACCAATTATCATCAGGCCATAATGTACAAAATTTTGCATATAACTTGTCTTCGCGCTCTCGAATCTGACTAACATCCCAAATTGCGGTCTTATGTAACTCTTTGTTCAGCATTAAATTAGAGCTATCAAAAAGAGATTGTCTTTTCTTTTCAAAAGGGTGATTTGACAAGCTCGCATTATGTTTTCCAGTAATGATAGTCAAATTACCAATGCTTTGTTTCAATTTATCTCTTTCCGATGCTAACTCGTAAGCATCTAAATATGAGTCTTCAAGTAATCCATCTTTTGATGGATAAGATTCCCATGTTGGGTTACTTTTCTTGTAATCTTCAGAAAACATAGCTTCATATTTAATTGACCCTGTGGGTATAGGTAAATACCAATGTTGTTTCCATTTTTCTGGCATTATGTGTTCTAGACTGAACTGTTTAAAATCTATTACATCGCTTTCCCCAAACCTATTATCACTTCGCATCAAATATTCAATACGATACAAAATATATCTGATTACTTTTGGATTAACGTCAATTTCTGGCCAATGACCATTGAAGTAATGCTTTACATCATGGTCACTAGGCCATTTATTCGATGCAGTATTAAAGTCGGATAAAATAGTGATAAACTCTTTAATGTTAAATTCGATTTTTTTGAATTTGCTTATGATATCAGCGAATATTTGATTGAATTGCCTGTGATTATTGGTCGTACATAACATACGCCGCAATGTATATGACTCTAGTATCCTGAAAATATACTGCAAATCTGAATGGGATGGGTTAACTTCATTTTTCAAAAACAATACAAATGAATTTAAGCTGGTAATGTCGAATATTTTGTAGAAATTCATCGGACGACCTATGTCCGAATTCTTGTCGCCATTAATAATATCTTCATACACCTTTGAATATTTATGTAATTCACAAAGTTCGTAAGTGGAACCTTCATTTTCGTTTAAAGTTTTACGATATGCTCTTTGATAGGTATTGAAGAGCGGAAAAACACTCTCTGATCCAAGCTTTGCGGTGAGAAAATGCTGAAAAAACAATTCAGACAAATTTGTTTTTTGTCTTGCTATGCCCTTTTTTTGCTCCCAAAAATCGGATTCAAAATGATGCCAATAGTCACGATACAAACTGTCTCTATCCTCACCAGATATTCTTGTTTTTAAAAAAAGATTGTTCCGTAGTAGATCAAATTGAAGAAGGCTTTTCCCACGTCCGTTAAGGGATTCAAATATCAATTCAGGTTCATCATCTGTATCAATTAATATTTGGACAAGCCCAAAATCATTCAAGACAGCGTGGAATATCGAAAGAAGCTTGTTCTGATCACCTCCTGAATAATCTCTTATTTCTCGAAAAAAATAATCGTATGCCCCTTTAATAAGCCCTTTCTTACCTTTTGAATCAGTATTTTTTAGGCTCTCCAATAATTCTATTAATGGTAATTTATCAAACTCTGTTGGGATAAGCTTATACCGATCTTCCTTATAGTTAGGAGACAACATCCCAGAATTTAAGGTGTATGACTTTAATTCGTTAGCTAATTCTTCTAATTCATGAGAAACGCATACATCTCTTAGAGCACATAATATAATCTGAAATGTGGTCAGCCTTTGTTGTCCATCAATGATTTCATATTTACGGACTTCATCAGTGTTTNNGCTTTTGTTGAATAACTATTGCACCAGTAAAATGGCAACGCTCTTTTATTTGTTGCAAAAGATGTTGAGTTGATTTCTCTTCAATATCTTCCCATAATGGTTGCCATTGATCCTCCATAGTCCACACATAATGGCGTTGGAAAAGAGGAATACGGTATTGCACTTTGTTTCCAAACAAAGTCTGTATTGTTACGCTTGTTGTTTGCATTTAAGTTTCCTGGTTCTCATTTATTCACAACCACAATGGATAAGCATCAAGTAAAATTGGTCTCGATCCGCTACGAATTTAAGAAAACCATTTTTAACAAGTTTAAATTGCGACGAAGGATGATGGTGGTGTTTGAGCAATTCGTACACTCAAAAGCATATTTTCTTGATTCAAAGCCTTGTAAGTCAGATTACGATTGCGCTACCTGACATTTGATTTTCTAACAGTCACAAAACTGCTTATGCAGAAATGTGACCAACAAACAATAAAATTAACGTATGAATAATATTGTACAACAACCCTGGCCCCGCACCGAATTCGAAGCCCAATTGCGCGGCATGGAAAAGTATT
>PMDM01000313.1 GCA_003155565.1 Methylococcaceae bacterium
ATATTGAAACAAATTCAAGAATTTGCGCTTGAATTGGATAGCTGATTGATTTATAAGATATATTGGTAGTGAACTAATGGATAGACTGAGAAGTAAAATTCGTGATATTCCCGATTTTCCGAAGCCGGGCATTATCTTTAAAGATATTACCCCGCTGGTAAAAGACCCTGCGGCTTTACGATTGTCTGTCCATCAATTGTTGCAACCCTTTTTAGGAAG
Source organism: Methylococcaceae bacterium (assembly GCA_003155565.1). GTDB lineage: Bacteria > Pseudomonadota > Gammaproteobacteria > Methylococcales > Methylomonadaceae > Methyloglobulus. The sequence goes on from PMDM01000313.1 coordinate 220, forward strand.
GGATATTACCGCTGTTGCAGGCATGGAAGCCCGTGGGTTTATTTTTGGATCACTGGTGGCTTGGGAACTAGGGCTGCCTTTTGTGCCTTTGCGTAAACCAGGAAAACTACCTTATGATGTCCAAAGTGTCGCTTATGATCTGGAATACGGCTCAGCAACACTGGAGGTACACATCGACGCTTTCGATGCAAATGACCGGGTGTTATTGATAGACGATTTGCTTGCTACCGGAGGCACTGCAAAAGCGAGTTGTGAATTAGTAGAAAAGACAGGTGCAAAAGTCGAGGCTTGTGCTTTTGTCGTGGAATTGGATTTTCTGAAAGGCAGGGATAAACTTAGTGCTTACGAAATCCATACCTTGATACATTTCTAACTACATTCAACGATAGTTAGTTTTTGAGGGGATCTGCGGCTTCCTTTTTAGTTTTTCCCTGAAGTTTCAGGACATTGATAGTTGAATTCTTGTCTGTACCGGGCGGGATAAGCCGCAGCGTATTTTTGTTTTTCGCGTCCAATGGTGTCACGGTAGTGTTTTTTGTACTGGAAACTATACCGGATGGTAAAGGCCCTTTGCTGACAGCTCCGTTTTTAGCATCCACTTTCTTACCATTACTCTGTTCATCTTCGAGTAAATCAGCATCTATGTCAGTCATATCAGATGATGCGTCAGTTTTGCCGTCACTGGCTAAATGATTGCGCCACTGTAAAAATGATTCCCGTGTGAAGACATAGGGGTCAAGCGCTGCCTCATCAATAAATTTTAGCGCACCTTCCGCGCTTGCTCTGGTGTTAACCAAAGACAACATCTGCACAGATGCTATAGGCAGGCCCACGCCTAAGTAAGTAGAAGGGTTTGCAGCCGCATCAAAGACTCCGCCTGGAATGCCGCGCGTGGTAACCGGCCCCCAAAAGGGGAGCACAAAATAAGTGCCTTGGGGTACGCCCCATACGGCAAGCGTTTGCTCGAAATCCTCGTCATTCTGTTCCAGGCCGACGGTTTTCGCCACATCAAATAGTCCGGCCATGCCCAGTGTCGAGTTCATTAAAAATCGTCGAGTGTCGCGGCCGCTTTGTTCAAATTTTGCCTGAAATACATCATTAAGAATAACATTGATATTTTTCAGGTTATTGAAAAAATTGGAAACCCCAGTTTGCATGAAATCAGGTGTGACAGCTTTGTAGGTATTTGAAATAGGTTTCGCGACATAAGTATCGACATTGTTATTGAAACCAAACACCTTTCTGTTAAAGTTTTCGTAAGGATCGGCTTTATTGCTTGCTTCTTGTGACCCTGATGGGCCTTTAGTCGTAGCACAGCCGCTAAGGCCAATAACAAGCCCCAGTATTAAGCATGATAAAATGTGTTTAGCCGGATTGTGCAGCGAATTTTTATGAGGCCTGTTCATGTGCAAAAAACCTTAATATTCAATCTTTTTTACTGCTTAGAATAATTATCAATTTTCTCATTGATTTTGGCTATTAAAGCATCAAATCCTTCGCGCTGCAAAATGGTGGTGTATTCGGATCTTTTCAAAGCCAAATCACTAACGCCGTTGGCGATAATATTGATGATCCGCCAGCTATCACCTTTTTCCTTAAGCATATAATCGAACTTGACCGGCTTATCGTCAGGAATCGTCAAGTGCGTATGAATGACAAGCCCGCCGCGTGTGGTTTCTTCCTCATTGTCGAAGGTGAAGCTTTCTCCAGAGTAGTCCTTAAAATTATGTGCATAAGAAGCGATGCTCAAACGGCTAAACACATCAACTAGTTGTTGTTGCTGTGTTCCATTCAATTTTTCCCATTCTTTACCGACCACAATACGGGCAATTTTGGGTAAGTCGTGACTATTGGTGACAGGGTCTTTCAGCTTGTCATATCGACCTGAATAGCCAAGTTTTTTGCCATTCTTCATGACATCTATTAATTCTTCCTGAAATTTATCAACGATTTTCCCTGCCGTTGATTTGCTTTGTTCCAGTGCATAGAGGGGGGATGCCCCCGCCATGCATAGGCAAGCTAAAATGACCAGATTTAGGATTTTTTTGCCCATCGTTTTAGACCTCGTGATAGTCAGTGTTTTACTTTGTTTGCGAAAACGGTGTTATTCAACGTGGATTGGAATTCCCGACAGGGTTGGTCGCGTTTTTGCTTGAACATATTGAGGTACGGGCTCGGGCACCATATCCCCTTCAGTTCTTGGGCCTCTAATTGCAGTCAGCAAACCCTTTAACGGATGTTTCAACATATCTTCAACGGCGGTTGCTTCATAACCACAGTGAGCCATGCAGCTTGCACATTTTGGATTGTTACTGGTGCCATATTTCTCCCAGGCAGTGGTGTCAATCAGTTCTTTGAAGCTTGCCGCATAGCCTTCGTCAGACAATAAATAGCAAGGTTTTTGCCAGCCAAATACGTTACGGGTAGGGTTACCCCAAGGGGTGCAGTTGTAACTTTGATTGCCCGCCAAAAAATCAAGGTATAAGGAGGAGTGATTGAGCTTCCAGTTACGGTTTTTGCCAATCCTAAAGATGCCTCGGAACAGTTCTTTTACATCAGTGCCTTTAATGAAAACATCCTGCTGTGGCGCATGTTCATAACTAAAGCCCGGTGCGATGGTTACGCCTTCAACGCCCAATTCCATACAGTAATCCAGGAATTCTGCAACTTCATGGTCTTTTTCGCCTTGGAACAGGGTGCAGTTGACTGTGACCCTAAAGCCTTTGGCTAGTGCCAATTTAATGGCTTCAACCGCCCTATCAAAAACGCCATCCTGACAGACAGAAGTGTCATGTCTTTCTTGCATTCCATCCAAGTGAATTGAGAAAGTCAAATAAGGGGATGGCGTGTAATCGTCTATCCGTTTTTTAAGTAGCAGGGCATTGGTACACAGGTAGACATATTTTTTGCGTGCAATTATGCCAGCTATAATTTGCGGCATTTCTTTGTGGATTAAGGGTTCGCCACCGGGTATGGATACCATGGGAGCGCCACATTCATCGACTGCTTGCATACATTCATCGAAAGACAAGCGCTTATCGAGGATTTCATCGGGGTAGTCGATTTTGCCGCAGCCAGCACAGGCTAAATTGCATCGAAACAGGGGTTCGAGCATGAGAACCAGAGGATATTTTTTAACGCCCTTCAGTTTTTGTTTCATTAGGTAACTGGCTACAGTTAGCTGTTGACGTAAAGGAACTCCCATGTGTGTATCTCCAAAAAATTCAAATTTATAAAGCCCGGCAATGACTACGCCATTAGGCAAAAGCATTGCAGGAAAAGTGTCGCCTGTCGTTCAAAAACAACAATCTGACTAAAGTGTAACAAATTAGTTCATTGTTGGTGGTTTCAACTGTAAAACAAAACGGACACACAATCGGCCTAGCTTAACCGATGCTGTGGAATACATTGTTTGAACGGGGTTTTTTGAATAATCCCAGCACCATCAAGCCAATATATTCTTTAGTAATTATTGTATTCACAGGGCGGTAGAAAAACGCCAAACTTTAATGTAATTCCAGTTATTACTATAAATATGAGTTAATTGTAACACACTTTAATAGCAATATTGGTAACAAAACAACATTATTTTGCAAATTACCAACAAACAGGCTATTATGAGACACACTTGGTAAACACCTAAGCCCACAACAGCACGACAAAAACCTCATGCGCGGAACTCAATTATCCCTAGAAAACAGGATGTCGCTTGATGCCATGACTGATGATGAATTTCAAATGGCATTGCTTGAGGGCGTGTCCAGAACTTTTGCCCTGACGATTCCGCAGTTGCCGGAAAGCCTTTGCAGGGCAGTGGCTAACGCGTACTTGTTGTGCCGAATTGTCGATACCATCGAAGATGAAGTGTCACTTTCGCCTGAGCAGAAAAAGCATTTTTGCCATGGCTTCATTACGGTAGTCAAAACAGGCAAAGCTTCCGAAGCGTTTGTCAGGGAACTTGCGCCCTTGTTATCAAGCAATACCCTCCCGGCAGAACACGTCCTGATCCATGTAATTCCCAGGGTAATCGACATAACGCATCAATTCGATAAGGAACAGATATCTGCTTTGTCTACATGTGTGGAAGTCATGGCGGAAGGTATGCCCCTCTTCCAGGCCGAAAATATGCACAATGGCTTGCCCAAGCTGACTGATATGGATCGTTATTGCTATTACGTGGCGGGTTGCGTTGGTGAGATGCTGACCAGCTTGTTTTGCCATTACTCGCCACAAATTGCCCAACATCGGGATGAAATGCTCACTTTAGCGGTGTCTTTCGGTCAGGGCTTACAAATGACCAATATATTAAAAGATATTTGGGATGATGCCGAGCGCGGCGTTTGCTGGTTGCCGCAAGATGTCTTTTCTGAGACCGGATTCGACCTGAATACTCTAACGGCAAAAACTAATGACGCTAATTTCAGGACAGGATTGGAGCATTTAATCAGTGTTGCCCACGCCCATCTCCACAATGCCTTAAAGTTTACCCAATTAATTCCCAGCCATGAAACAGGCATAAGAAATTTCTGTCTGTGGGCGCTAGGCATGGCTGTATTGACCTTGAAAAAAATCAAACAGAACCTAGGATTTACCCAATCTGGTCAGGTCAAAATTACACGAAATAGCGTCAAATCGACGATTTTTGCCACTAAACTGGTAGGTCGAAGCAATAGCTTGCTAAGTCTGCTATTCAATCTAACCAGTCAGGGCTTACACGATCCAGATTGGATCTACTCGCCACGCGTTTCCCAGCAACGTTAGATATTTAGGGGATTGATAATGTTTACCGACGCAAACTCAGCAACACAAACACAGAACAGCCAAAGCACAGCTACGCCAATTGTTTTTAAGGATGACCATCTCGATTTAGCCATAAAAAAAGCCCAAGAAAAGCTCTTGAGCCTTCAGGATAAGCGCGGCTATTGGGTATTCGACCTGGAAGCCGATTGCTCCATTCCGTCCGAATACATCATGATGATGCACTATTTGGGTGAGAT
>PMDM01000329.1:0-885 GCA_003155565.1 Methylococcaceae bacterium
TGCAGCATCGGCATGGCGCGGTTAAAACCCAAGGTCGCCAATGAGCCGCCGATAGGCTGGCTGGCTTTAAGCGGATTAACCGAAAGTGCCTTGTTCCGTTTCAGGATGTCAGCCATTATCCACCTCTTCCGTTACATTCAACGCTGTTGACTTAACAGTGTGAGCCCCTTCTCCCTGAGGGAGAAGGCTGGGATGAGGGGGTTCAAGTAAATTTTTTTCCTTATTTTGATTTTCCCTCACCCAACCCTCTCCCGCTGGAGAGGGCTTTAAACTTTTCCAAGGCGCAGGTGTCCTAACTGCTTCCCATACCGGACTCTCTATGGTTAGTGCTAACTGACGCACCAACTCCAACATGCCTTGATAACCTTCATATCCGAATTCGCGTTCCTGGTTAATATCCAAAAATGGGATTTTTGCCTTCAGAGCCGTGTACATATTGCGGCCTCCAGCGATCAGGATGTCGGCCTTATATTCACGCACGATCCTGATCAATTCTTTTGGGCTGCCGTCATTGATCATCATGGTGTCTTCGCCCATCAATTCACGAATCCGCGCCTTATCTTCTTCGGTGGACTTATTCGTCCCTGTCGCAACCACCACCATACCCAAATCCTGCAAGGCGGAAATCACCGACCAGCTTTTTACGCCACCAGTAAACAATAAAACCCGTTTATCTTTCAACCGCGCTTTCCACGGCTCCAAATCTTTCCTTATCCGTGCTTCCTCACGCAGTATTAGCACTTCGGTACGTTCAGTTAACTCAACATCATTAATTGATTTAGCGAAATCCCGCAATGCCTGGCTGGTGTCAGTAATCCCGTAAAAACTGCCTTCAAACCAGGGCGTACCATATTGCTGCTGCAACTTGCGGGCGACATTCACCAT
>PMDM01000329.1:899-10881 GCA_003155565.1 Methylococcaceae bacterium
TCACCGGCAATGTTGTATTCGCCGACCAAATTAACATCATGGATTTTAATGCCGGGATTTACGGTATTTAGAGGTAAGGGGTCAGGATCGCGCGTCCCAATGACATGCTTAACCATCGCATCACCGGCAATACGGTTACCCAGATTCTTGGTACCATAAAATCCAGCACAATCAATCGAAACGACCGGAACATTCCAGCGTTCCTGTGCTGATTTGCACACGGCATTTAAGTCATCGCCAACCAAGGCGGGTACGCAGGTGTTATAGACAAACACGGCAGGCGGAGAATACGTATCTATCGCCTGTTTGATGGCATGGAACAAACGCTTTTCCGAACGTCCCATCACGATGTCTTGTTCGGTTAAGTCGGTCGTCATACCTATACGGTATAAATCCGCCCCGGAAGACCNNGGCAACAAGGCAATCTGCGCACCATCAAAAGCACAACCGCCCGCAGCCCCCCCCGGTTTCGGCTTGGCGCAACCGGACTTTTCCTTTTTATTATGCTCACAAGCAGGTTCGTCCAACAACGCGGCAATGTCTTTTGTTGATTTCATGGCAATGACCAAAGGTTCTTTATAATTAGCTAAAGCAACCATTGTGCCATCTTATATCGCATTGATATTATTGAGCTTTATGTATGAAGTTATTGTAAGAAAACTTACAATACGGATAGATGGGTAAAACAAACCGATAATCTTGGGACAAGATTAGCTTTTGAAAAGCTTTAACTTAGTAACTTGAAAAATTAACCCTCGTATTTATAACCCAGTATAATCAAGCCCATTAAAAACGATAGTCTGGCGAGGTTACTATGCGCGATAACCTGATGTTCAAATCGGCATTCATTGCCGCCTTATTCATGGCATTGTCAACAACCGTTTTATCCCAAGGAGTTACTGTCGCACCTGCACCGAACGGGATTGCCATCCCGAAAGATTACAAAAGCTGGCAACCTCTCGGCGTATCGCACCGGACGGATAAGGATTCGTTACGGATAATTCTGGCTAACCCGATTGCATACAAAGCAGCGACGGAAGGTCTTACCAACCCCTGGCCGGACGGCAGCATGTTCGCCAAACTGGCGTGGAAAGACAGCACCCATCCGCACTTTGCCGCCGCCACTGTACCGGGCGAACTAACGCATGTCGAATTCATGATTAGGGATAGCAAGAAATTTGCGGACACCAACGGCTGGGGTTACGCCCGTTGGCTAGGCATGGAACAAAAGCCCTATGGCAACGATGCCAATTTTGCCCAGGAATGTTCGACTTGTCATTTACAGGCGAAAGACACGGGTTATGTCTTTACCCGGAAAGCACCGTTGCCTTAACTTTGACTTTACCAATAAATCAATCGGATATGATGTGTTGGGGTTCACAAGTTCACCCCAACCTAAGAGCTTTGGGTACACCGCATCCTACATTAACGCACGTTACGGGTTAAAACCCTGGCTACAAACTGCCATAATCGTACCTCCAACCCCAAGAATGAAATGACGCAATTGAGTAAAGGACGGCACAGATGTAAATACTCAAAGAAACGTAATTATAATATTTATCGGCAGAATCTTCGTCAATTTTTGGAATATAGAGTTCACCAAGGATATCAAGTTTTGTCTTGGTATATTGCAATCGTTCATATAGTTTTGGAGATTCATCCAGAGGAAAGTGTTCAAGCTCGTTTTCTTCAATCAGCTCGCTTAAGTATCTTACACTTTCATTAGTTTTTGACTTAACGCCAGTCAATAATTCATTAAATGTCGATAAGATACATTGAGTTTTTATTAGAAGCTCAGCCTTCTTGGAGCAATCAATCCGTTCCTGAATTTCTTTTACAAGACTACAAAAATGTTTGTCTTGCAATAATTTGAATTGCAATCGTTCATTCGGATTTTTATGGTACATACGCTCAAATATATTACTAAAAGCATCTTGTTCAAAATATTTTCGTCGAGGGTTTAATTCGTCCTCTAAGTGAGCCATACCGTATAACTGATGACTTATGTTAACTCCGGTTTGCCATCCCAGTTGCCCTTTAAAAGCATAGTGAATCATCTCTGAAGCTTCGTGAACCAAATGACGCAAATAGCGTACTCTAGGACGCGTATCATAAAGATCAAATAAATCGATAATATCCCTTAAAGCGCTCCCTGCCTCTTCACTAAGCTGTAATATTTCCTCTTTGTGCTTTTTATTGATTTGGATCAACGCAGATAAATATTTATTATGCTTGTCTGATAAATTATTTATGTAGCTATTTTGTAATGTTATTTTTGATAAATCGCTTTGTTTCTTCGCATAGAATACGCTTGCAACTGAAGCAATTAGCGCAGAGGCTGACAAATAATCAGAAAAATTATATGGCATGTAAAATTGTCTTAGACTTTACAGTTAATGCACTTATTCTTTATCAGTTGATTTAAATAATGTGAATACAATAATTAAAACTAATAACCTTAATAGCTAGGAACCGATCAACAATAATCAAATCCGCTGTTTTATTGCTTACGTTTTGGATTGCCATTTTATCATAAATGTTGGCATTTTTTAGTTTGGTACTGACACTAGGAAGCCCAACATTTATTTTTTTGTTAAAATTGATAAGGCACCCTTACCCCCGGCTCATCCTGGGAAAAATCCTTAGTATTTCGGGTAACGAGTATGCGCTTATTGGCTTGCGCGGTCGCCCACACGATAGCATCGGGCAGTTTGATGTTATGTTTTTTCCTTAGTTTTACGGCTGCCTCGCTAACTTGTGTTTCTATCGGCAAAGTGTCGAAGGTATGTAAAAACGCCCTGATGATTGCCTCTGTTTCCGGTGTTGCGCCGACCATGACTTCCATCCAGGTAATGACGCTAATGGCTTTGTCGCGATAACGCTCCAGCTCGGTTTTGGCCTGTTCTATACCATTGAGGTAGTCGATGAGTATATTGGTATCGAACAGAGCACTTACCATTCAGACCGCACCTGTTCCTGATATGCTAAGCCATCGACCTTATGGTCTTTCCAAAGCCCGAACGCATCATCTGTTTGAGGTATTTTCTTGTCAAGATAATAGGCAATCGCCTCCCGAATGACTTCGGCGCGGGACACTTTTTCGGCTTGGCTGATGGCTGTTAGTGCTTTAATCTGTTTTTCTGGAATGTCGATTAAGGTTCGCATGACTTTTCCTAAGTTGCATATATGATATACATAGTATATATCATTTCTAAATCGGATCAATTTAGTGGATCTTTACATGCGAGAAAGAACCTTTGCCCTTCATCATAATTACCTTATCACGCATATTGGGCATATTGTAGGTTGGCGGAGATGTTAGGAAGGCTAACAACCTCCCTTATCACTTCAACATAAAGCCCATTGTTTTTGTTTTAACGGTACGACTTGGCTGATCGTTATAAAATCACGGTCATCATGTATCAACAATAAGCGGTTCTCTAAGGCAAGCTGGGCGATGCAGCAATCGACTGGGCTACGCACGGTGAGGCCTTGTTTACGCAAATCGTAATATATTCTGGCAGCAGCTGACCAAGTGGTCGGTTGCATTTCGATATAATCCTGGCCTTCAAGATATTCGCTTAATACGCCCCATTCGCGTTCATCCCGACAACCTTGCAATAATTCCAACTGTTGAAAGCGGGTTAGAACGATGTCTTGCTCGCCAATATAGTCATAAAAACGTTGGCTGTATTGTTGTGTTTTATCCCGAAAAATATTTATCCAGATTGAGGTATCAATCAGTATCATGCCGCAATTCACGCAGTTGTTTATGATCGTAATCATCGGCAAACTGGATTTTACCGGCAAGGTCGAATAAGTTCTTCTTGCGGCGGGAACGAATCAATTCCCGCAGCGCCAAATCGATCAACTCGCGTTTGGTGCGTACGCCTGTTAATGTGGTCGCTTCGTACACCAGTTTTTCATCTAAAACAATATTGGTTCTCATGGCAGTCTCTTATACACATTGATAGGTGTATAATACACGAAAATTTATAGAAACTGTGATTCACCATCCGAATAAGTGACTATGCCACCACATATCAAAAAAGGCCGAGGCGCGTTAAGCAATCAAACAGGCCGTTTTGAAACACTGATCCGGGAAGATTTTGACGATGGCTGGGATGACCCTGATAAATATCCGGCGACAATCCCCACACAGCTATTCGTCGATACTGCAAAAACCGTTATCACTTATAACCAATCACCCGATGTACCGTTTGATCGCTCGATAAATCCTTACCGGGGCTGCGAACACGGTTGCGTTTACTGTTTTGCCCGTCCCAGCCATGCGTATTTGGGCTTGTCGCCCGGCCTGGATTTTGAAACCAAGTTGTTTTACAAACCTGATGCGCCAGAGTTGCTTAAGGTCGAGTTGTCAGCAAAAAACTATCGGACTGCACCCATAGCTCTTGGTATAAATACCGATGCTTATCAGCCGGTGGAACGGCAGTTAAGGTTAACTCGGCGACTGCTTGAGGTACTCAATGAAACGCACCATCCGGTTTCGATTGTGACTAAATCGTCCTTAATCGAGCGCGATCTTGATTTGTTAACATCACTGGCAAGAGATAATCTAATCCATGTTTGCTTATCGATTACTACTTTAAATCCAGACTTGGCGCGTCGCTTAGAACCTCGTGCGGCTGCACCTAAACGACGGTTGCAAACGTTGGCTACGTTGGCGGATGCGGGGATTCCGGTGTCCGTTCTGGTTGCGCCGTTAATACCGATGCTGAATGATAGTGAACTGGAAAAAATCTTGCAACTTAGCCGAGATTCAGGGGCTGTAGATGCTGGTTATGTATTGTTGCGTTTGCCGCATGAACTTAAGGACTTATTTGCCGAATGGTTGCAAACCCACGAGCCCTTAAAAGCGGAACATGTGATGAACCGTATTTATGACTCACGTGGCGGCAAAGCTTACGATTCAACTTTTGGCGTTCGTATGCGCGGAACTGGGCAATATGCCGACCTGCTTGCCCAACGTTTCCATTTGGCGATGAAAAAGTTGGCGTTTCCTGGTTCACCTATCCTTAATACCAGCCTATTCAGGTCGAAACCAATCTCTGGGCAAATGGATCTGTTCGATTGCGATTAGATACCAAGGTGGACAGATTTATTCGGCGCTAATAGTGCTTGAAGAATGGGCAAGTTATTTGTCATGTTAAGGGTTAAAATACCAAATGACAGATAACCAAGCCATTAAACGGAACCACCACATGAAAATTATTTCCTGGAATGTCAACGGCATCCGCGCGGTACAAAACAAAGGTTTTACCGAAACGCTGGCGCACCTTGATGCCGACTATATTCTATTGCAGGAAACCAAGGCGCAGGCCGAACAAATAGACAAGGCGCTGGAAGGCATCGACCATTACCATATTTATAACAACTGCGCAGAGCGCAAGGGTTATTCCGGCGTGACAATAATGTCGCGACATGAGCCGATCAAAATTATCTACGATATTGGCCTTCCAGAGCACGACCAGGAAGGCCGCGTAATTGTCGCCGAATTCGAACAGTTTTATCTGCTTGATGTTTATGTCCCAAATTCCGGAGAAGCATTGGCGCGATTGGATTACCGCAAGACTTGGGATACGGAATTTCTGGCCTATTGCCAGCAATTGCAAAGCAAGAAGCCGCTTATTGCCTGCGGTGACTTTAATGTGGCGCACCAAGAGATCGACATCGCCCGCCCCAAGCCCAATTACAATAAATCGGCTGGGTATACCCAGGTGGAAATCGATGGCTTTAGCCGTTTTCTCGATGCGGGTTTTGTCGATACTTTTAGGTTTTTGCATCCTGAAACGATAGCTTATAGCTGGTGGAGCTACCGTGCTGGCGCAAGGGCTAAAAACATTGGTTGGCGGATTGATTATGTATTAGCCAGCAAAGAAATGGCTGGCAAGGTCAAGCAAGCTTTTATCCTGCCGGAGATTGCCGGATCTGATCATTGTCCGGTAGGAATTGAGATTGATCTTTGAAACGCCTGAATCCATGTTTTCGATATCCCCTCACCCAACCCTCTCCCACAAGGGGAGAGGGCTTATCGCGGCAAATAAATCTCCCCCCCTTGGTCGCGGAATTCGGCGGCCTTCTTTTCCATCGCGGCGCGGANNTTCAAATGGTTTGAACGCATTGGCCTTGATGAAGAAGCTTTTCGCCAGCGTGTTTATATGGCAGCGGTATGCCGTTGCTTTCCTGGGAAAAATCCGAAAGGTGGCGACCGTGTGCCCAGCAAAGACGAAATTGCAAATTGCTCGAATTGGCTGCAAGCCGAAATCGATTTACTGAAACCCAACCTGATTCTTCCAGTCGGCAAACTCGCTATCAGCCAGTTAATGATGGTCAACAAGTTGAATGAGGTGATAGGCAAAGTGCATTCGGTTAACTTTCACGGCCATCTTACCGAAGCTATCCCGCTGCCCCATCCGTCCGGCGCATCGACCTGGCATCGAATGGAACCCGGCATTAGTTTATTGGAATCTGCTCTTACATTATTGCAACAACACAAAGCTTGGCAGCAGGTATGCCAAGCAAACATATAGGTTAACCCAGTTCAGTTAGAATTTTTTTACTTCTGAAGCTGTCTTGAAAGCAGCAATAAAGGATGCTCAACTTTAATGCCATCGTCAGCTAGAAAGAGCGCACAACCGAAATTACTGCTAACAACCACATCAGCGTGCACTGCGGTAATAGTTTGCTGTTTCAATTTCATTAACTGTGCAGCATTTTCAGGATGGGTCAACNNCGGCTGGTTTTTTAGAACATTGCGCTGGCTACAGGGTTCGTGTACGGCTACTTTCAAGTTGGATGACTTCAACTGCAAATCATCCGGCCATTGCTTTATCAAAAACTCATTAATGTCAGTTAATCGCCGACTGAACAATTCCCCTGCTTCATCATCATTTCGACCATACTCACTCAACATTGCCCCGCAACCACTGGCGGTATAAAGCACAGCTTCAACATCCAGCGCATTGAAAGTTTTTATGTTGTTGTTAATAAGGCCTTCGGCAGACTGGCCGTTATGCTGGTGAATCGCGCCGCAGCAGCCTTGTTGAGGCGGTACAAGCACCTCGAAGCCTATGGCATTTAATAGCTTAATCGCTGCCAACAAAGTTTCGCGGTCGAAATGCTCGGCAATACAACCGATGAACAAGGCGACCCGTCCACGTTTGGTGATAGAGCTTGGATAGAAGTCAGCAAATGGGTTTAAAATCGGTGTTCTGATTAGCGCTTCACAATCTGCCAATCGAAATTTTTTCAGTAACCCGCTACGCCGAAGGGGTTTTTGCAAACCCGATTTCAAATAGGCAGCAAGCAATAGCATTAGCCTACTTCGCCACTGCTTTTTTCCTATTAGCCAAAATGCCAGTTTTGCCAACCAAATCGGCTTATTGCTTAACTGGGCTTGAGCATCATCGAACAACTGCCCGTAAGCCATTCGGCTTGGACACACCATCTCACAGGCGCAACATTGCAGGCAATTATCCAGATGCAAGCGTTCATCGGCATTTATCGGCAGCTTTTCAACCAGGATTTTGCTGATGGTACGGATCCGCCTACGCGGGGTTTCTTCATCAATCTGGAATAAGCGAAAAGTCGGGCAACTGCTAACGCACATGCCGCAGCGCATACACTCGCCGGCATCAGGAAGATATGACCCGGAGTCAGTTTGCCCTTTGGGTTCACTGAAATCCATGTCCATATAATCAAACACGTCAGGACTCCATCACCTTGACATAGGCGCGCCGTAGCAATTCCATTTCGGCGGGTGGTCTGGTTCGCAGCTCAGGTAAAGTTCTCATTTTGCAATCCCTGCTTTGCATCAGCTTATGCGGCGGATCAAGCAGCATGAAACGCGCCATATAAACGGTAATGATGCCACCCGGTGTGTCGATTTGTTCGCTAAAGCCTGCTTCGGCTTTTAGCAAATCATTATCCAGTTTTAATAGCTGATTGATATTATTAACTAGCATGGCTGGATGCAAACTTACTTTAGTCTCTTCAATCTCTTCCTGTTCTAAGGCACTGGATAACGCCGGTAATGGTTCAGGAAAACAAATGCTCCCGTTACGGTGTTGGGCAAACAAGGTCAACGCGCTGATGTCGCCTTTGTAGTAGAGCAACAAGCGGTGTTTGTCAAAAGCGCTTTCTGGACTCATTAGCTTTTAATATATTTGCGGGTTTTTATGATGGCGGAGATAATGCTATAAAATCCGCCATCAAGAAGCCTATTAAGACCCAATGCTTAAGCAGAACAACCTAATACATTTAAACCCTCAGCAACGCCTTAGCCATTTTTTCTGACAGCTGCGCTTCGACAAATTGCGGTTCGTTGGGTGGATAAAGTTCTACCTCATCCAATTCAAAATTATATTCTTTGCCCAGTGCGATCAATTCCCTAATTTTTTGGACGCTTAACAGTTTCTCCTTTAATTCAGGGTCTGCTTTAGCTTGCTCAGAAAATGCTTTTATTTGTGCAATTGACATAGTACTTACTCCTATTTTTAGTTGCTTTGAATTTCAAAGCGGTTGATAAAATCTATTTTCAAGCTATACGCTGTAAGGTGTATTAACCCAATCTTTTAGTACCGCAACATCCCGTTCCGGCAGATAAGAAAAATCTCCATTAACATCCTTGTAAACAGCGACACCGGTTTGCGGTAAAACCAGCTTGCCTTTTACCATGTAAAAAAACCAGGCAAAAGGATAGCCCACCTGACGGTCAAAACGGGTCAGCAGGTTAGCCAACGATGTCCCTTTTTTACCACTGACATCCTTCATTTGCAGGACATTTTTTTGCTGGGTATTGACAATTTCAACGTTGATTATCTGCTCACCAAATCGCCCAGTATTGCGGAACGGCCTGACAATCCAGTCATCAGAAAGGACAGCTTTTTGTTGCGTACTGCTTCGATTCCAATCATCCATAAAACGCTGTACAGGATGTTCTTCGATATGGTATTTATTGATTTCATCCATAAAAATCGCCACATCGGTTTTACGCTTGTAGGAATAACGCGCGGCACCAATGCTAAATGCTTCTAAACAATCAGGATTCAGCGGATCAATAAATTCTTCTAAATCTTCCGGTGGATTATGCTCACTCACCAAAAGCCGATCCGAAATTTCATGCGTTTTATCGATGTCGATCTGGATAAAATCTTCGGCTTTAGTTCCGGTTTGAACAACAAAATGCAGGGTATTTCCGGTTTGCCGTGTAGCAATCAACTTTTCTTCTTGGGCGTGTTCGATTAAGGTCTGTAAGTTTTTGCCACAATTGATAAAAGTCCTTTCCGTCCACTCCACCAAATCCTGGGCAATACGGTTACCTTGCATATCAACAATACCCCCAAGCCGATACCATTCATCGCCAATCCTGGCCAACCTTACTTTATGGCTTGGGATAAGCTCTTGAAGTTTAGCAAGCAACAATTCGTCATCCGCGCTAGGTAGAATCTGCTTGCAGAGTTTTGCGATCTGCTGGCCATTGAGTTGAAAATCAAGATCATCCATTATTTTGCGTCCGGTTGTTCGGTTCGATGAGCGCCCTGTGCAGTACTGTTCAACCGTTCTTGTACCGCCGCCCTAACATCGGGTTCGGGATCATTAATAAGGCAAGCCAATGACTCTGGCGCAACCCGCTGGACAACTGTGTAGCGCACCACCCAATCGGGGTCATTTAATAATATCACTGCATCAGTTGGGTTCATCCGTTCCGCAACGATACGCCTGACTTCCGGCGCGTCGTCATCAGCCATTAAACCTAAACTGACTTCAGGTAACCGTTCAGCCACCACTTTTCTAACTTCCATATCTTTGTCGCGAATCAGTCGGAACAATCGACCCGTTGGCAATCTACGGGCAACAGTTAACCTGACAATATAGTCTGGGTCGTTCGCCAGTTTTTCCAGATCTTCGGTCGCGATGCGGTCTGCGACAGTCATGCGCACTTCCCGGTCAGGATCATCAA
>PMDM01000153.1 GCA_003155565.1 Methylococcaceae bacterium
AAACTTCTCAAGACTGTGCGAGGATTCGGCTACAAACTGGATGCCTCATAACAAGGTTTAGACAAAATAAATTAACCTATCAGCCATCTAACCAATAATCGCACTTCAGCCGATGCTGTATTTCTGCCATCATTAACTGAAGGTATTTGCAAAACGCCTGGTAACTGCCCTTCAACAGGCTCAGAGCGAACGGTGGTTGTGTTGAATTTATTCACTTTTTTCCATTCGTGGTGAGCCTGTCGAACCATGAACGAAATCAACTTGTTCAGAGTTTCCTTAGAAGATAAATAGGACAGCTGTCACGTAGCAGTAATTTTTATTCCTTCTCATCCCACGGCGCAACCTTAAACAACAGAAGCATCCCTGGAATAGCAATAAAAAAACAAACCAAAAAAAACGTCCTCCACCCTGCCCATTCCACCATATAGCCCGTAGCAGCATTGGCAAAAGTACGCGGCACGGCGGCAAGACTGGTAAACAATGCGAATTGGGTAGCGGTATAAAGTGGATGCGTGGCACGCGCTATGAACGCCACAAAAGCCGATGTTCCCAAACCTACGCCCAAGGCTTCAACACCGATAACTATAGCCAACCAAATCGGGTTATGCCCTACCATCGCAAGCCAGGCAAACCCTAATATGGCAAGCATCTGCACGGCACCAAAAATCCACAAGGCACGGTTGATTCCCAACCGAATCATCCAAATACCGCCCAACAAGCCGCCGATAACACTAGGCCACAATCCAGCATTTTTGGCAATCAGGCCAATCTCGGTTTTGCTGAAGCCCATGTCGAGATAAAACGGCGTCGCCAATGCCGTCGCCATGCTGTCTCCCAATTTGTAAAAAAAGATAAAGGCGAGTATCAACAAAGCGGGTTTTAAACCACGGCTACGGAATTCTTCAAAGGGTTCTACTACCGCATCCCTAAGGGTTTTAGGCGCACCCTTAAGCTCTGGCTCACTGATAAAAAGCGTCATGGCTATACCGGGCAACATGAATAAGGCGGTGATGATGTACACCATATCCCACGGCAAATGATCAGCCAACACCAAGGAAAAAGCCCCGGGAACCAACCCGGCAATTTTGTACGCATTCACATGAATTGCATTGCCTAGGCCGAGTTCATTGTCCAACAGCAACTCACGGCGATAAGCATCCAGCACAATATCTTGCGACGCGCTAAAGAAGGCGACTATCACTGATAGATAGGCGATAGCCCATAAATCGAGCTTTGGATGCAAATAGCCAAATGCCGGAATAATCAGCAATAAAGCCAATTGAGCAATCAGCAACCACCCGCGCCGCCTACCTAACGGGGGAATATAGCGGTCAAACAAAGGCGACCAAAGAAATTTCCAAGTAAAAGGTAATTGAATGAGCGCGAACAAACCGATCGCCTTCAAATCTACGCCTTCCGTACGCAACCAAGCTGGGACTAAGCTTATCAAAATATACAGCGGCAAACCGGAACTAAATCCTGTGAATATGCAAATGAGCATACGACGGTTAAGGAGCGATTCGCTGATATTCGTTTTATCTGTCATCGAATGCCTCTAAGGAAGGAAACCGCACAAATCTACAAAGCAAAAAATGATAAGGAGAAATCGACAGGCTAAAGTCTGGATAGTTTTGGTAGAAAAGCTATTGTCTGAAAATATCTTGGGGGGACGCTGATTAAATCAGCGCCTTCCTAGATTTAAATTAAGATCGAGACCAATCAAAGTTGATCCCGACCTTATCTGATACAGACTTACTGGCTGTGTCGTGTTAAATCAAGCAATCAGCCATTAATCAGGTAGTGAGCAAAAATACTGCCAGCGTAACCCGCAGCAATTGCTGGAGTCCATTTTAAATGGCTGAAAAAAGTGTACTTGTGGTCGGATTGACCCATTAGGGCAACACCCGCAGCCGAACCGACAGACAATAACGATCCACCCACCCCAGCCGTCAAAGTCACCAACAACCATTGGTATAAATCCATATCCAGGTTCATGTTAAGCACGGCGAACATTACCGGAATATTATCCACAATCGCAGAAATCAAACCGACCAGGATATTTGCAGTGGTTGGGCCAAGTGTTTCGTACATGGCGCTGGACAGCAACTCCAGATAACCAATATAGCCTAAACCACCGACCGCAAACACCACACCAAAGAAAAACAACAAGGTATCCCATTCAGCATCTTTTACCCTGTCAAAAAGATCGAAGGGTTTATCGCCTTCAACTACACATTGTGTTTTCAGCCAGTAGCCGTATAACATCAACGCTGAAAGACCAACCATCATCCCCATAAAAGGCGGCAAATGGAGGACTTGTTTAAAGCTCACCGCCGTAGCTATAGTGCCAAGGAACATCCCACATACAACAAGCGCGCCCGGCTTNNCAATTGCACGGCCGCTTCACTGGAAGCCTTGGGTTGTTCATTGGGCACTGCGAAATACATCACCGCCGCAGGAATCCCATAATTGACCGCCGATGGAATAAACAACTTAAAGAAATCAAAAAACTCGGCATATTCAGCCTGCCAAACCATCAATGTCGTAATGTCGCCGAACGGACAAAACGCGCCGCCTGCATTTGCCGCCACCACCACATTGACAAAGCCGATGCTGACAAATTTGGCGTTATCCGCACCAACTGCCATTACCACCGCACCTACCAACAAAGCTGCCGTGAGGTTATCCGCGACCGAAGACAAAAAGAAGGTGATAATTCCCGTTATCAAAAATACTTGCCGATAGCCGAATTGCTTTCTGACCAACCAGGAACGCAACGCCTCAAACACATTACGCTCAGACATGGAATTGATATAAGTCATAGCCACCAGCAAGAACAACATCAACTCGGCATATTCTTTCAGGTTATACTCGAATGCCTTGTGCATATCCTCCGCAGAAACACCGGCTTCCTTCGAAAGGATGGCGGCATGCGCCCAGATAATTCCAGCCGCCAGAATCACCGGCTTGGATTTACGTAAATGGGTAAATTCTTCGGTCATAACAAAGCCATAGGCAATGATAAATATCAATACCGTGTAAATGCCCCGTTGCGTTCCGGTTAACCCAAGCGTTTCAAAATCAGCCGCCATCGCCATTTCCGGCAATAACAGCGCGAATAACAAGACGAATAAAAATCGCACCACAATCCCCTACCTTTGTTTGTTATTATAAAAAATGAAAAAACCAAAAATTCAAACGGATAATGGTATCACTATCCAATTAATTTTGTCATTTTAAGACGCACAGTATATGATTGAAAGACTTGATGGCTGACCTTAAAAGGCCTTAATAAAATACACCATGTACCAGTACAACGAAATCGACCAAAAACTCGTAGATGAACGGGTGGCGCAATTCAGGCGGCAAACCGAACGTTTTTTGAAGGGCGAACTGAGCGAGGATCAGTTTCGTCCTTTGCGCTTAAGGAATGGACTCTATATCCAAACCCATGCCCCGATGCTACGGATTGCAGGGCCTTATGGCTTACTGAACTCCAAGCAATTCAGGACGCTGGCTCATATCGCCCGAAAGTATGATAAGGGCTATTGCCATTTTACTACCCGCCAAAACATCCAGTTCAACTGGCCTAAGCTGGAGGAAGTGCCTGACATCCTGGCTGACCTGGCCGGTGTGCAAATGCACGCCATCCAAACCAGTGGTAACTGTATGCGTAACACCACGTCAGACCATCTGGCTGGTGTGTGTGTTGATGAAATCGAAGACCCACGTCCGTACTGCGAAATCATTCGCCAATGGACTACGCTGCACCCGGAATTTGACTACCTGCCACGTAAATTCAAAATTGCTGTCAGCGGAGCATTGCATGACCGGGCGGCAACACAGCTGCATGACATTGGCTTGCACTTGGTCAAAAACGAAGCTGGTGTAGTCGGCTTCAAAGTGCTGGTCGGCGGCGGCTTGGGTCGCACACCCGTTATCGGTCAAGTTATCAGGCCGTATCTGGAAAAGAAGTATTTGCTGTCTTATTTGGAAGCCATACTCAGGATCTACAACCTGTACGGACGTAGAGACAACAAATAC
The DNA here is from genome assembly GCA_003155565.1 of Methylococcaceae bacterium. Classification (GTDB taxonomy): domain Bacteria; phylum Pseudomonadota; class Gammaproteobacteria; order Methylococcales; family Methylomonadaceae; genus Methyloglobulus. The sequence goes on from PMDM01000153.1 coordinate 4,045, forward strand.
AAAGCCCGCATTAAAATTCTGGTCAAAGAAACGGGATTGGAAGAGTTTACCCGGCAGGTTGAACAAGAATGGCAACAGACGAAAGACACACTGGTGCTGACTGATGAGCGGATTGATGCTATAAAAACCCATTTTGCAGCACCTCCGTACGATCAGGCTGCTGCTCTTGATGAAAGTCTGGCAAAGCATCAAAAAGACAACCCAGCATTTGCCACTTGGTTCAAATACAATACCGCTAACCACAAGATTCCTGGCTATCGCGCCGTATTCTTGTCGCTCAAAGCACCTGAAGTGCCACCCGGCGATATGACCGATACGCAACTCGATGCCGTTGCAGACTTGGCCGACCGTTATAGTTTCAGTCAAATCAGGGTAACACATAGGCAAAACCTGGTTTTTGCTGATGTCAAACAGGAAGATTTATTTTCGCTCTGGCAACAATTGGATCAACTGAAACTTGCCACCCCAAATATCGGCACAGTGACCGATATGATCTGCTGCCCTGGCCTGGATTTTTGTTCTTTGGCAAACGCCGGCTCTATTGGTGTCGCCAAAGAAATCAACGAGGCGCTTGATGATATGGATTACATTCACGACATCGGTGATGTAAAAATCAATATGTCCGGTTGCATGAACGGCTGCGCCCACCAAAGTGTTGGCCACATTGGTATCCTGGGAGTTGATAAAAAAGGGACAGAATGGTATCAACTGACCTTGGGCGGTTCATCGGAAAATGAAGCCGCACTCGGCGAACGGCTAGGCCCGGCAGTCGCCAAAAACGAAGTCACGAAAGCGATCACCACAATTTTGGATGTTTATGTCAAGCAACGCTTGGAGGAAGAGTCTTTCCTGGACATGGTAAAACGTGTTGGAATCGACCCATTTAAAGAAAAAGTCTATGCAAATCATTAAAGATAATCAGATAACAAACGACACTTGGGGACATAGGCCGGATGATACTGAACTCGGCGGCGGTGACATTACCATTTCCTTAGCTAGATTACAGCAAAATGGCAAAGATTTAATTAACCACAAAGGGAAGCTGGGGGTCAGAATCCTTCCATCAGACTCCTTAGAGGGAATCGCTGATTATCTACCGAAGTTAGCGCTCATCGAACTGTACTTTCCAGAACTGGCGGATGGTCGTCTGTTTTCCCATGCTTGGCTGCTTAGAAACCGTTATCACTATGCTGGCGAAATCAGGGCAACAGGTCATTATTTGCCAGACCAGGTATTTTACTTGTCCCGTGTAGGTGTCAACTCGTTTTATCCAGAAAAGGCAGAAGACTTACTGGTTACGCTCGCTAGCTTGAATGATTTTTCGGTGAAGTATCAACCTTCTGTTAAATGAGGGCGGGTTACGCCGCGCAGGAACATCCGCAGTTGCTTTGGCTCAGTGGATTTGCGCGGCTAACCCTCCCTACAAGTTACCCGCCGGACGTGAGGGGGCGGGTTTATTATTACTGCCAATCGAAACAGGCTAATACTACTTGTTAACGATACTAATACCCTTCAACAAGGTCAGTGCCTGATAAAGCGGATAATCTTTATATTCCGCAGCTTCCTTGGCTTTTTCTGCATCAATTTCTTTCGCCGTCTCCTTTGCTTTACCATTCTGCAAGTGGTGCGATAGGTCGGCTTCTTTTACCGGATCGAACTCGCTTTTATCCAGGGATTCGAGTTTAACATTTGCCAACGCGATGTCCGGCTCGATGCCTTCGGCCTGGATTGATCTGCCCGATGGTGTGTAATAACGGGCTGTCGTTAATTTAACTGCCGCGCCATTGCTGGTTGGCAATATGGTTTGCACAGAACCTTTACCAAAGGATTTTTCGCCCATAATCACCGCACGTTTTTGGTCTTGTAGCGCTCCCGCCACAATCTCGGAAGCTGAAGCAGAACCGGCATTAATCAATACCACCATCGGTGCGCCATCAATCAGGTCGTCGGGTGAGGCATTAAAACGCATTTCGGAATTTTCGATACGCCCTTCGGTATAGACAATAAGCCCTGATTTCAGGAAAGCATCGCTGACATCAACCGCAGCATTTAAGACACCGCCAGGATTATTCCTTAAATCCAACACTAAACCTTTGAGCTTGCTGCCGTTTTCTTTTTTCATGTTAGCCAAGGCTTCTTTTAGGCTTTCCCCAGTGCCGGATTGGAAACTACTGATCCGCAGGTAACCATAACCCTTTTCTAAAATACGGCTTTTTACGCTTTGGACTTTTATTACCGCGCGAACCAGGGTAAGTTTAAGCGGCGCTTCCGCGCCCTCGCGCACAACGGTAAGCACAATTTTGCTGCCCGGCTCACCGCGCATTTTCTTGACTGCATCCGCCAATGGCATGCCTTTTACCGGCTCATCATCAAGCCTCACGATAAGGTCACCTGTCTTTATTCCCGCTTTTTGTGCAGGGGTATCATCAATGGGCGATACGACCTTGATAAAGCCGTTTTCCATGGTGACTTCAATGCCTAAGCCACCAAACTGTCCGGTCGTACCTTCTTTTAATTCCTGATACTCCTCAGAAACCAGATAGGCAGAATGGGGATCAAGGCCTGATAACATGCCTCGGATAGCATCTTCCAATAATTTCTTATCTGAGACAGGCTCGACATAATCCCGCTTGATACGTCCAAAAATTTCCGTAAATGTCCGAAGATCTTCGAAAGGCAACGCTTCGTTTTCTAACGTGACATCACTTTTGCCCTTCTCAGCAAATACGCTACCGCAGATGCCCATAAAAACACCCAACATAATCCCTAATGACAAAATAAATAGACTCTTCTTTTTTAGCATGTGCCTTTACACTCCAACCACTACAATATCTTTAATTTTTGGGGACAATCCTGAAAGCCTAGATGTCAATTAGTTATCCGTCAAAACCATGTACAGAAAAATCGCCGTTTATCCATATCCTTACCGCAACCCATGGACAAACTTTATCAACATCTAATTACGACACCAAAGCAGCGGATCAATCGGTTTACCATTCCGGCGTATTTCAAAATACAGTCCGGGCTTAGTGCGCCCACCACTTTGGCCTACTGAAGCTACTACATCACCCGCCTCAACCCAATCACCTTTGTGTTTATAGAGGCTTTGGTTAAATGCGTAAAGCGTCATGAATTCCTTGTCATGCTCAACGATAATCAACAATCCATAGCCCTTCAAAGCACCAGCGTAGGCAACTTTTCCTTTAGTTACCGCATGTATATCGGCACCTTCCCGTGCATTGATTAAAACGCCTTTCCACATATCTTCCGAGGAAGAGCTGCCAATCATACTCGCTAACTTGCCTTTTACAGGTAAGGGCAATTTGCCCTTTAACGCGGAAAAATCTCCAGTCAGCTTAGGAAAACTCTCCGTATTTCCTGGGCTGGCTGCATCAGGACTTGACGCTTTAACCTCTTGACTATCATCACTACCCTCATCAGATTCGTTTTCCAACGTTTTGATAAGGTTTATCAGTTTATTTTCACTTTCTTTTAGAAGGCTTAACTGGTCTTCTTGCGAATAAAAATCATCGTTTAGCTGAGCAACCAGTTCAGCTCTCTGTTTTTTTACCTCATCCAAGGCCGCTTGTTCTGATTTTTTTTGCCCCAGATTTTTTTCCAATAATTCAGTTTCCGCTTGCTTGTCCCTGTCTAGTTGATCCAAATATTTAACAGTTTGTTGTATATTAGCAAGCTTTTCTAAACGCGCCTTATTCAGATACTCATAATATACCATCATTCGACCAGATAATGCCGGATCTTGTTGATTAAGCATCAATTTTAATTTTGATTGCTGACCCATTGCATAAGCCGCCCTAACTTGCCCGGCTACTTCTTTATCCAATTGTTTGATTTGACCTTGGTATGAACTTATTTCCTTCCGAATCTTATCCAGACTACTGGAAGTCAGCTCAATCTGCGCCTTAATCGACTTTAACGAGGCGGCAACATCACCGTAACGCTCATCAACCTGGGCTAACAAACCCAGTAATTGGTCTTTTTGTCGCTCTAATTCTTGTGGATCATGTGTGACCGTTACATCCGAGCCTGTATCACTTTGCTGCTGACTATCACTTAGCTCTTCAGCGCAAGCTAATCCCGCTGACAAGCCTAGCAGAAAACAAAAAACTAGATATTTCCACATGCCAACATCAGGTAGACGCGATAAGTGATCTACCATTCATTTCCGCAGGTTGTCCAACGCCCAATATAGCCAACAGGGTGGGTGCTAAATCTTTTAAGCTTCCACCGGAAGCCAGTTTTCCTTCGCCGCATACATAAATCAGCGGCACTGGATTAGTGCTGTGTGCAGTCTGAACTAGGCCATCATCATCGACCATTTGCTCGATATTGCCGTGATCGGCTGTTACCAGCATTTTTCCGCCTACACTTTTTAGGGCATCAACGACACGCTGCAAAGACTTGTCTATCGCTTCCACAGCCTTGATGGCTGCGGGGATGATTCCAGTATGGCCTACCATATCGCCATTGGCATAATTGCAGATAATGACATCGTATTTGCCGCCTGTGATGGCTTCAACCATGCGGTCAGTCACTTCTGGTAAGCTCATTTCCGGTTGTAGATCATACGTCCTTACATTGGGCGAAGGAATTAGTATCCGGTCTTCACCTGGAAAACTGGCATCAACGCCACCGTTAAAGAAAAAAGTAACATGGGCATATTTTTCAGTTTCTGCCAGACGCAATTGGGTCATGCCCAAATTCGACAAATATTCGCCCAGGCTATTTTTAATATCCACCGATGAGAATGCGACGGGATAATCAAAATCTTCGTGATATTCCGTTAATGTTGCGTAGATACCTTTGTGCGGTTCATGCCCACGGTCAAAGCCGGCAAAATCAGCATCGGTGATGGCTTGGGATATTTCCCGCGCCCTATCGGCACGGAAATTCATGAACACCACGGAATCTTCTGGATCAAGCGTCGCAGCCTTGCCTTCGGCATCCAAAACCACCGTAGGCAAGACAAATTCATCGTTCTCACCTCGGGCGTATGAGGCGTTTAAACCCTCAAGCGCAGAACTTACCCGATAACTGCCTATCCCTTTGACGATCAAATCATAGCCTTGTTTAACCCGATCCCAGCGTTTATCCCTATCCATCGCATAAAATCGACCGACAATGGAGGCAATCCTGCCTGCGCCCAATGCCTTGAATTTCGCCTCCAATAATTCGATGGAAGACGCGGCGCTTTGGGGTGGTACATCCCTGCCATCCAGAAAGGCATGTAGATAAATTTTACGTAGTCCACGTTTTGCGGCTAACTCAATCATCGCCACAATCTGGTCTTCATGGCTATGAACACCGCCTGGAGACAACAATCCCATTATGTGGAGTGCCTTGCCTTTTTCCTTGGCGACATCTACCGCTTGGCACAAAACCGGATTGGTAAAAAAACTGCCATCTTTGATCGCATCATTGACCTTGGAGAAATCCTGTGGTACGTAGCGGCCTGTGCCGATATGGATATGCCCGACTTCTGAATTGCCCATTTGCCCGTCTGGCAAACCGACCACTTCCCCAGCGCACTCCAGCAAAGTCATAGGATAGTCTTTTTGCAAACTGTCCCAACAGGGGGTATTTGCCATCGCAATGGCATTATTTTCTTGCTCCGTGGAATAACCAAATCCATCCAGGATTAGCAACACAACAGGTTTTGGCCGACTCGACATTTTACTTTTTATCTCCAGAAACTTTTACACACAACCCATAGCCTATGGGACTAACAATCTTTTGTAAGCATCCCACAAACATTACCCGAAATACGCCAAAATAAGGTATCATTTGCCGCATTTATCGGGATTACTATGGTCGCGTTGGGATGAACACCCGCAAACAGAAGGCATTATACTAAAATATGCGATGGCATGGTTGTGTAAAAATACCCCAACCAAATCCTCTCATTCATAACATCAACAAAGCAAACACCCTTCATTATCATGCCATTATCAGAAACATTTACACCAGAGCGCTTTATAGAATTCATTTTAAACCACTATATTTTGGCGCTTGCGCTGGTGGTAGTGACTTATTTGTTAATTCAGGAATTATTCGACTCGGCGCTTAAAAAATTTGGCTTTGTGTCGCCATTGCTGGCTGTAACCAAAATGAACAATGGCAATACCGTGGTTATTGACGTGCGTGAACACGATGAGTTCAATAAAGGTCATATAGACAGTGCAGTAAACCTGCCGCTTAGTAAAATAAAAGAACAAATATCTAGCTTTGACGCTTACAAAAACAATCAAGTCCTGATTGTTTGCCAGGACGGCACACGCTCAGCCACGACTGGAAAAATAATCACCAAAGCCGGACATAAGGATGTTTTTGTCATTACAGGCGGTATGCAATCCTGGCAGGAAGATTATAAATTACCCATTAAAGTCAACCGTAAAAGCAAGGCTGGCGCTTGATATTTGTAAGCAAGCTTAAATAAACACAACCCCACATCCAACACATCAACATGGCCGAAGAAAACAACACCCCAGAAAAGCAATTTTCCATCCAGAAGGTTTACACCAAAGACCTGTCTTTTGAGACTCCCAACGCACCGAAAATTTTCCGTGAAAAGTGGGAACCTACGGTAGACTTCAACCTGGGTACACACGTTGACAAGCTGGACGAAACCGCCTTTGAAGTCACATTAACCGTGACAATCACCGTCAAAAGCGTAGACACCACCGCTTATCTGGTCGAAGTCAACCAAGCCGGGATTTTCACTTTAGATAATTTTACCGAACAAGAAATGGGGCCTATGCTAGGTAGCTTTTGCCCTAATATCCTGTTCCCTTATGCACGGGAAGTTGTCTCTGATCTAGTCGCAAAAGGTGGCTTTCCCCAGTTGCTGCTTGCGCCCGTCAATTTTGATGCACTGTACGGTCAACATCTGCAACAAGTACAACAACAAGCGGCTGGATCGAACACCATCAACTAAATGCTTGGTCAATAAGCTTGAGCCAAAAAATAGCCCTGCTCGGCGCAGGTTCATGGGGTACGGCACTGGCTATTCTGGCTGCGAGAAACGGTTGCCAAGTTATGTTGTGGGGGCATAACGAAGAGCATATCGCGGCTCTCGCCAAAGAAAGGAGGAACCAGCGTTACCTGCCTGATCTAGCCTTTCCAGAACAAATAGCCGTTACCTCCGACCTGAAGCAAGCCGCAGAGTTTAGCGACCTTATATTAATATCAGTACCCAGCCACGCCTTCAAAAGCACCCTGCTTGATCTCAAGCCCCATGTCTCGGCTAAAGGCCTAAAAATAGCCTGGGCGACCAAAGGTTTTAACCCTGAGGATGGTTGCTTGCTGCATCAAGTTGTGGCTGATGTCTTCTCACCAAACACACCTGCCGCCATCCTTTCCGGCCCTACTTTTGCCCGTGAGGTCGCCGCAAACCTCCCTACCGCCATTACTGTTGCCTCAAAGCAAGCCGAATTTGCAGATCAACTAGCAGACATCGTGCACAGCGACCGTTTCCGGGCGTATACCAGTGCCGACATCATTGGTGTAGAAGTCGGCGGCGCTGTCAAAAATGTCCTGGCGATTGCCGCCGGTATTGCCGATGGCCTGGGCTTTGGTGCCAACACCCGTGCGGCATTGATTACGCGCGGCCTTAACGAGATCATGCGTTTGGGGATTAAACTTGGTGGAAAACAAGAAACATTTATTGGCTTGGCTGGCTTGGGTGATCTTGTGTTGACCTGCACCGATAATCAGTCCAGAAACCGTCGTTTTGGTTTGGCATTAGGCCAAGGCAGAAGCAGAATGTCTATCATTAACGAGATTGGCCAGGAAATTGAAGGCATCTCAGCCGCCAAGGAAACCTTACTCCTCGCCAAACGACATAGCATAGACATGCCAATCACCGAGCAAACCTACAAGGTCTTATACGAAAACCTGAATCCATTAAGTGCCGTGCAAAACCTGCTTGCCCGCGAACAGAAAGCTGAATCTTAACTGCTTTTGAATTGTAGTAGCCAGGGTGGGCAGGCTTTTTGCCCACCATTGGCATCATTTCGCGTGGGCTGAAAAAGATTGCGACCGCCTTCCATCTGACCGGACTGGCTGATTTTTGAGGACGGCGAACGGAATTTGCCCAATAGCCTACAATTGAAGTTTGAGGTGGTCAGCCAGATGTCGGACAATGACCAACCTGCCATCCAGTCGTTAATTGACGGCATGATCTTGAAGCATACCGCCCATCAGTTGATGGCTGGCAGCAAAAGCCGATAAGCCTGCCAACCTGATGGGACAGAGTAATGGTTGCCGAACACGGCTAATTTATTGCCCCATTTTTATTAGGCGGAAACCTATGCAAACACCGCGTACGGCGGGTCAATCGTAGGGCGTGGTTAGCCGCGCAAACCCACTGCGCCTAAGCAACTACTAGTGTTCATGCACGGCGTAACCCGCCGAATGCGGTTAACTTCGATATGGTGGATTACGCCGCGCGGGGACTCTTTATTTGTCCGACGGCTGGATGACTTGCGCGTCCAATCCACCCTACAATGCCACCATAATTGCACCATTCCCGTTATGCCGCGCCGAACACTGGCGTTTTTATTGGGAATAGTGCAATAGGATATGCCGAGGAACGAGGCGCATCGTTCGCGATTGATGCGCTTCCCTTCGTTCAACACATCCTACAATCCTACAGACCAAACCAAGGAAACCCCAGCCTTTTGATGTCAGCCCGGAGTTTCTATGACGCACAAAGAAAGTTAATTTTTAGACTTGAGCAAATCCCTGATTTCAGTCAATAACAACTCTTCCTTGGTTGGCGCTGGCGGAACTTCTGGTGCGGGTGGCGTTTCTTTTTTCATTTTGTTCATCATCTTTATGGCCATAAAGATGGCAAATGCAACTATGGTAAAATCTACAATTGTTTGGATAAAATTACCATAATTCAGCAAGACGGCAGGCGTTTTCTCATCGACGGCTTCCTTCAATGTGATCGAAAGTTTGGTGAAATCAACCCCACCCATCAATAACCCAATTGGTGGCATAATTACGTCAGCGACAACAGATGAAACGATTTTACCAAACGCACCACCGATGATAACACCGACGGCCATATCTACTACATTGCCTTTCATGGCAAATTCTNNCGTTGAAAAGTATAGTTTTTTGGTAATTGCTGAACACTCAGTTTAATATTTAAGCCCTCATTTTTCTTCCTGTCATAAACTCGTCACACTCAAACGGCTAAAATACTGCGTCTAAACCCAACCATTAATTATGTCAAAGATAAATATCCTGATCGTTGAAGACGAACCCGCTATCCGGGGGATGCTGATGATAGTGCTTGAACAGGCGGGATTTTCTCCCATAGCAGCGCCAGAAATCGATTCTGCACAAAAAATACTGGCTGACAGCACCCCTGACCTGATTTTGCTGGACTGGATGTTACCCGGTGTTAGCGGCGTGGAATGGGCCAGGCGTTTGAAAAAAGACCCCAGTTTCCGTGAATTACCTATCATCTTACTGACTGCTAGAGGCGAGGAAGAAGATAAGGTCAGGGGCCTGGAAATTGGCGCTGATGACTACCTGACCAAACCCTTTTCACCTAAAGAACTGGTCGCAAGAATTCGCGCCGTATTACGTAGAACCGGCAAATTACATGGCATATCACAAATCACCTTGGGCGAACTCACTCTTGACACCGAGCAACATCGGTTAAGCATTGGTGAAAAAAAGTTGGATGTCAGTCCAACCGAATTCCGCTTAATGCAGTTTTTTATGA
>PMDM01000226.1 GCA_003155565.1 Methylococcaceae bacterium
ATGCAGGCCCCATGGCGCATCCAATCCGACCCGATACGTACATAGAAATCAATAACTTCTACACTTTGACCGTGTACGAAAAAGGCGCGGAAGTCGTGCGGATGATACACACGCTTTTGGGTGCGGAAGATTTCCGTAAAGGTTGTGATTGTTATTTTCAACGCCATGACGGGCAAGCCGTCACCTGCGATGATTTCGTCAAAGCCATGGAAGATGCCAATTCGGTAGATTTATCGCAATTCCGGCGTTGGTATGGTCAGGCAGGCACACCCGTAATCAATGTTGAGCAAGATTACAACCCAAACAGCCAAACCCTGACCTTATCTATCAAGCAAAGTTGTCCACCAACTCCAGGCCAAGCTATAAAAGAACCGCTACATATCCCGATCATCGTAGGTTTAATCGGTAATAATGGGGCAACTGTAAAGTGCAGATTGCAAGACCAAGCGGGTGAAAAGGATGAGGTCATCCTGCAACTGACCGCCGCTGAACAAGCCTTTACTTTCACAGGCCTTGCAGAAAAGCCAGTCGTATCCATCCTGAGAAATTTTTCCGCGCCCGTCAAACTAGTCATGGCGCGCAGCCTTGATGAACTGGCGTTTTTGTTAAGTTACGACAGCGANNTGCAACTAGCCCCGATCATCATCACTGCTTTCAAGCAAGTGTTGTCACAATCGTGGGATGACTTATCCTATTGCTCCTTATTGTTAGGTCTGCCTTCAGAAAGTTATCTGGCTGAGCAAATGCAGGTTGTGGATGTAGCAGCCATACATGAAGCCAGGGAATTCGTCGTCCGCACCCTTGCAGAACAGTTACAGACAGAGCTGGAAACCTTATATCTTAGCAATCACCGTGATGAATCAGGACAATTCGATTCTGGGGCAATTGGCCGACGACGCATAAAAAATGTGTGTTTGAGCTTCCTCAGCCGACTGGAAGACGAAAAAATCCAACAATGGTCAGAGCAGCAATTCAGCACTGCTAACAACATGACCGATCAAATCGCCGCCTTGGCGAATATCGTCAATTATCCTCATCCAGCAAAACAGGAATGTTTGACAAGTTTTTACCAAAAATGGCAATCAGAAGCGCTGGTCATCGACAAATGGTTTGCCATCCAAGCCTCCAACCCCATGCCAGATGCTTTTGCCACGGTCTTATCTTTGACCGGACATCCTGCCTTTAATTTAAACACCCCCAACCGAGTGCGGGCCGTCATCGGTTCATTCAGTCAGGCCAATCCCCTTCATTTCCATGCCATCAACGGACAAGGTTATGAATTCCTGGCTAACCATGTGATCGCACTCGACATCCTAAACCCCCAAGTCGCATCCCGTATGTTAGGCCCATTAACCTCCTGGCGGCGCTTTGACACTACCCGGCAAAACCTGATGAAGACGCAGTTGGAGCGGGTGATGAATTGTCCGGCTATCTCCAGGGATGTATATGAGGTGGCGAGTAAAAGTTTGGTGTAAATGGACGGCTGTATTTGTTTATATAGCTGATGCTAAACAGGACTGTAGGCGGATTACGACCTACAATGTCTGACAAAAATATAGAAAATCAATGACCCCACACCACCAAATCCAAAACCTACTGAATTTCATCGACACCAGCCCCAGCCCCTGGCACGTAGTCAACACCGTAGAATCCCTACTTAAGCCATTTCAGTTTAGTAGACTGGATGAAACAATAAGATGGCAGTTAGAACCCGGTGGCCGTTATTACGTCGTGCGTGACGACTCCTCCATCATCCTGTTCGTACTGGGAACGAAACCGTTACTTGAAACGGGATTTAAAATCGTCGGCGCACATACCGATTCCCCTGGTTTACGGGTAAAACCCAATGCGGTCAATAACAAGGACGGCTTGTTAAGATTAAATGTCGAAATCTACGGCAGCCCGATTCTTGCCACCTTTACCGACCGGGACTTAAGCCTTGCCGGGCGCATTTGTTATAAAAATGAGCATGACCAAATCGACAGCCAATTAATTAAATTCGATAAGCCTTTGTTGCGATTGCCTAATTTGGCAATCCACATGAACAGGACTGTCAATGAAGATGGCTTAAAACTCCATAAACAGAATGAATTGCCGCTGATCTTGTCGGCCTTATCTGACCAACAACTGCCGCCGGATTATTTTTTTAGCCTGCTGCAACAGCAATCAGGCATAGACTCCACACGACTCTTGTCTTGGGATTTAGCAGTGTACGACACCCAAAAAGGCGTTATCTGGGGAGCGCAAGAGGAGTTTTACAGCAACAGCCAATTGGATAATCTGGCTTCCTGCCATGCCGCCCTGCAAGCCTTGCTCGATGAAGCCGTTTTAAATAGCGAAAACACGCTGGTTTGTGCTTTCTTCGATCACGAGGAAATCGGCAGCGAAAGCAAACAAGGTGCTGATGGTAGTTTTCTACCGGATGTTCTCCAGCGTATCGCGCTCGCAAACCAAACTGACCCGCAAGATTTTCCCAGAATCCTGGCGCTTAGTTTCCTGATCAGCGCCGATATGGCACATGCCTATCACCCTAATTTCCCTTCAGCCTACGACCATGACCATAAAGTTATGGTGAACAAAGGCCCGGCCATCAAGATGAATGTGAACCAGCGCTATAGCTCTGAAAGTATTTCAGAAGCCATGTTTATCGACTGGTGCAACCAGGCCAATGTGCCTTATCAACACTATTCGCACCGGGGTGACCTGCCTTGCGGCAGCACCATAGGGCCCATCACCTCGGCTAAATTAGGCATTCGTTCCGTTGATGTCGGCAACCCGATGTGGGCGATGCACAGTATCAGGGAGAGTGCGGGGGTGTCCGACCATGATTATATGGTTAAGGTGTTGCAAAGATTTTTCCTGGACACGCGCTAATGTCTAGGTTCAGCGAGGTGGCAGACGGTTAGGGCTATGAAAGTATTATCTAGTTCAGGCAAAAAAACGATTTACCACAGAGGGCACGAAGCAAATAATCTATTAATTCAAACCATTGCAAACTTTGTGTTCTTTGTGTCCTTCGTGGTTATTTCTTTAGTCATGCCAATACTCGAACTCTTTCGCAGCATTATTACCCAGCCAAGTCTGAAATTGTCTGAATAATAAGCTATAGTTAGGCAAGAATTGTAATGAAACCATTAACTTTCATTACTTATACAAAGTCATTACTGCATTTGATTTTGAAATTACACCCCTGTACCGTGAACCCGTTTTTATAAAACAATAAAAATACCAAACAAGTAGAAATTTGCCGCTCTCTAACAGTAGATAAGCAAGCACTATAAAGAAATGAAGGACATTTTCTTAACCAGAACGCTGATATGTATCGCACTTTTGTTTTCAGATTGTCTAGTCGCCGACGATGGTAATCTTGAATACAAGGTCAAAGCTGGCTATCTGTATAACTTCACCAAATTTGTCACTTGGCCGGTACTTAATGGCGCAACCTTCAATCTGTGTATCTTAGGTGTCGATCCTTTTGGTACCAATATTGACCCTATCGAAAAAAAATCTGCATTTGACCGGCCTATCAAAATATTCAGGCTAGATGAAGCAGGTTTCTTGTCCGGTTCCGACTTGAAAACGGACTGCCATATTCTTTATGTTAGTGCCGCTAATAACCAAAAAGTGGTTTTTGAAAAAATTCAGTCCAGCGCACACAAGGGCGGAACCCTGGTCGTTGGAGAAGGCGAAGCCTTTGTCGCTGAAGGCGGGACGATAGGTTTTGTCAATCGAAATGGCAAAATCAAGCTGCAAATTAACCTGCAATCGATCAAACAAACTGGCTTGAAAATCAGCGCAAAATTGTTAGAAATCGCTGAGCTTATTAAGGAAGATAAGCCATGATAAATAAGATCAGCGATCTGCCAATCAACCGCAAACTGTTATTGATAATGCTATTTTCCAGTGTGTTGTCCTTGCTCTTTGCCGGCGTGTTCTTAATTTTACTGGAGCTTTCAGAATTTCAACGCACGACCAAAGATGATTTATCCGCATTAGCAGCCATCATTGGTAACCGCAGCTCTGCCGCGTTGATGTTTGACGACCGTAATTTGGCCGCAGAGAATCTAGCGGTATTCAACAATATCCCTGCCGTCCAAATCACTTGTTTATATACCGATAAAAATACGGTCTTTGTGGGCTTGGCGAAAAATGCCAAGGCCAACCAAGCCTGCCCGGTTTCTATCAGTGGCGAGAAAACTCGGTTTGAAAACAAACAGTTGATTGTTGTTAAACCCATAGACATGGACAAGGAAAACCTCGGTACCGTCTATATCCGTGCTGATTTATCTCTTGCCTACTGGCAGAAAATCCAGTTTATAGGCGTGTTGTTTTTGGTGTTGGTGGGCGTTTCCTTGATGACATTTTTTATCTCAAGACCTTTATTAAGGCTCATCTCAACGCCGCTAAAAAGACTGGTAAGCACTGTCAAAAAAATCAGCGATACAGCCGATTACTCACTTAGGGCCATTAAACTGAGCAATGACGAGATGGGGGTATTGGTTGATTCATTCAATAGCCTGATTGAAACCGTCGAAACCCAGAGCCAGGCTTTAACACAGGCAAAAAATCGGTATTTGACGCTTTATGATGATAACCCGACCATGGTTTTCAATATTTCCAGGGAGGGCGTTATTTTTTCGGTGAATCTCACTGGTGCCAAACAGATGGGTTTAACGGTTGAAGAGCTGCAAAATTGTTCCATTTTTGATTTTATCCATTCGGATGATTCCGCATTGATGCAAGAGTTGATCGAGCGCTGCTTTGCTAACCCTTTGCAGGTACACAATCAGGAAATGCGTAACATTTGCTATAACGGACGTGTTATCTGGGTTAGGGCGACAGCGCGATTGGTCGAAAATGAAAGGCAAGAAAGCAGCTTGTTAATTGTTTACGAAGACATAACAGAAACCCGCTTGTTGAATGAACAAATCGTTTATCAGGCCGACCACGATGCCTTGACCGGATTGGCCAACCGCAACAAATTTGACCGCTACTTGAAACGGGCAATTATCCTGGCGCACCAGGAAAACACCGAACATGCCCTGTGCTATCTGGATCTCGACCAGTTTAAAATCATCAACGACACCTGCGGCCATTTGGCGGGTGATGAACTGCTCAAGCAACTGGGTGAACTGCTCAGAAAACACATCCGGCAATATGACTTTGTCGCCCGGCTTGGCGGCGATGAATTTGGGTTATTGATGTATAACTGCTCATCCAGTCAGGCATTTCAAGCCTGCGAGAAATTACGTGACTTAATCAAGGACTTTAATTTTGCCTGGGATGACAGGAGCTTTACCATTGGTGTCAGCATTGGCGTGTCGTCCATTAATGTCGTCAGCGGCAATGCTGTCGATCTGCTCAAAGAAGCCGATGCCGCTTGTTATGCGGCGAAAGAAAAAGGCCGAAACCGGGTCCATGTGTTCCGTCCCGACGATGAAGCGCTGGCTATGCGTAGGGGCGAGATGCAATGGGTGGAAAAAATCCGCCAAGGTTTAGATCAACACCGCTTTCTCTTGTATGGACAGCCCATCGTACCCCTGCTTGATACCAACGAAGGCCTACATTTTGAAGTGCTGCTCCGCTATCGTGATGACCGAGGAAACATTATTCCGCCGGGCGCATTTTTGCCGGCTGCCGAACGTTACAATTTAGCATCCGAGCTGGATCGCTGGATAATCGCTACGCTACTTGAATGGTTGTCCAGTCAGCCCGAATTTGTCAAAACCTTATCGCAATGCTCAGTTAACCTGTCCGGCTTGTCACTCTCTGACGAATCCATGCTGGAATTTATCTCTGAACAGTTCAAAAAGTGGGCCGTCCCCACCAATAAACTCTGTTTTGAAATAACAGAAACTGCCGCCATTTCCAACTTATCCTATGCGACCAATTTTATTAATCAATTGAAAAAACAAGGCTGCCTGTTTTCGCTGGATGATTTCGGCAGTGGCTTATCGTCGTTTGCCTACCTGAAAAATTTGCCGGTGGATTACCTTAAGATTGACGGCCTGTTCGTCAAAGACATTCTTGACGATGAGGTTGATCTCGCCATGGTGAAATCAATCAATGAAGTTGGCCACGTTATGAATAAGAAGACGATTGCTGAATTTGTTGAAAATGAAGCTATCTTTAACCTACTTAAAACGCTAGGCATTGATTATGCTCAAGGATATGGCATCGGCAAGCCTGTCCCTTTGGACGACCTCAGACCAATAACGTCTTTATTTGCTGGCATTAAAAAATGAAATTTCAATGGGTAGTTTGTAGGTGTATACCTATAATACTCACATTCAGTTCAACAGCCACCTATGCCGCTGAAAATATGGAAGAATTTTTTTCCATGTCCCCTGCCGAGCTGGCCGCAACGCCGGTCACCATAGCAACCGGTACAGCCAGGCCTAATTTCCGGTCGGCTGGATCGACCAGCGTGATCTCCGCAGAACAAATCAAGACGATGGGTGCAACTGAGTTGCACGAGGTCTTGGAGACTGTTCCGGGTGTACACGCAAGCTTACAACCCATGTCCAATGACCTTCATTACAATATAAGGGGTATCGCGAATAAAAATAACTCCCAAATATTGTTCTTGCTGAACGGGACGCGCATTACCACCGCCTTTCGCGGTTCGACAGAATCCAGCCTGGATTTGCCTGTTGCAGCCATAGAGCGCGTGGAAGTTATCCGTGGCCCCGGCTCAGCCGTCTATGGCGCAGATGCTTTTGCCGGGGTTATCAACGTCATCACCAAAAAGGCCAAAGACATTAATGGCACTCAACTGGGTGTACGGGCGGGAAATTGGGATACCCAAAGCGGCTGGGGACAACACGGAGGCCAGTGGGCCGGTTGGGATATTGCAAGCAGCATACAGTACCAACATACTGGAGGCGATAGCGGACGGATTATTCAACAAGACACCCAAACTGGCATTGATAGTGCGTTAGGGACTAAAGCCTCCTTGGCTCCCGGAGCCATGAACACCCGGTATAAATCCTTGAATACGCACCTAAACCTGCAACGCAAGCATTGGGATATAGGGTTCTGGGCTTTTAATGGTTTCGACATCGGTACAAGATCGGGCGCTGGCGGGGCATTAGATCCAAAAGGCAGCGGTGAGAGCGCACAATATCTAGGTGATATGCGGTTTTCAACAGAAGACTGGTTTGATGATTGGGAATTCCTGGCGCATCTCAGTTATTTACATTCCGATGTCAGCGCCAGGGTCAATATCTTTCCTGACAACGCATTTTTACCTATAACTTCAAGCGGAGATATAGACCAATCCAGGAATCCAACACAGTTTGCGTTGTTTACCAATGGTGTCATTGAAGACGTAAGACACGTCCAGAGAGTTCCGTCTGTCGAGCTAAGTTCAGTCTATAAAGGCTTGGACAAACACCTGTTTCGGTTCAGCGCGGGATTCAGGTATGAAGAACTTTCTTTTAATGATCTTTCTAACTATAACTACGGAAAATCCCTGCCTCCCGTGGTAGATGCCACCTTAACAGACAAATCCGGCACATCCTTTGCGTATTTAAAAGATACCAACCGGACAATTGGCTCCTTAATGCTACAAGACGAATGGCAGATTGCTGACGATTGGCATCTGACTGCCGGGGTACGTTACGACCATTATTCTGATTTCGGCAACACCTTTAACCCTAGGTTTGCTTTGGTGTGGGACATCAACGAACAACTCACGAGTAAATTTCTCTATGGCCGCGCATTCAGGGCACCCAGTTTTGTAGAGCTGGGCGCTCAAAATGGCTCAGTAAATCCAGGCAACATGGGGTTGAGGCCAGAAACCATCAATACAGTTGAATGGGCATTTGATTACCGGCCTTTCTCATCATTAAGGACAGCCCTTAACCTTTACTATTATCACATTAATGACCTGATAGCCTCAGCATCTGTTTGCCAATCACTTGCTAACTATAACAACTGCGGTGTCCAAAATGGCTACGGGACTGAACTGGAATGGAATTGGAAACTCTCCGATCAATTGAGCTTATTGGGAAATTATGCCTGGCAATACGCACGTAGTGACTTGACCAAAATGCGGATAACTGGCGTACCCGAACATCAAATTTATTTTGCCGGCGTGTGGCAATTTATGCCCAAATGGCAATTCCAAACACAACTGAACTGGCTGGGCAGCAGAACCCATGAGGCGGGCGATACTAGACCATTGAAAGATTATGAAACCATAGACTTTACCCTGCGTGGCAAGAGATTATGGCGGCATGTCAATCTTGCCGCCTCCCTCAGAAATGCTTTCGATGCCAATAATCTGGAACCGGCAGGCATTAAAGAACTACCTGTCAATTTGCCTTTACCGGGACGAAATTTTTATCTTGAAGCCTCCGTTGATTTTTGAGCGAACACCCATCTTGAGACAAACAGAAATAAGTTTTGATTTAGATAGCCATACCCTCGATTTTAATCTGGCTGATGGGGCAGAACTGGTTTTAATCAGGCAATTCTATAGCCAACCTGAATCCGATCAATTGTTTATAACACTGTTAAACAGTTTGCATTGGCAAGAGGAAGACATTTTTATCTTTAGCAAGTGGCTTAAAGTCCCGCGCTTGATGTGCTGGTATGGCGATCCCGATGCCTATTATCAATACTCAGGCGTTAATCATCAGCCCAAACCGTGGACACCGGAATTGCAAAGCATCAGGGGAAAAATGGAACAGCAATGCCAAAGCACTTTCAACAGCGTGTTGGCTAACTTGTACCGGGACGGCAAAGATTCGATGGGGTGTCATGCTGATGATGAAAAAGAGCTGGGCATTAACCCAACCATTGCTTCATTGAGTTTGGGTGATGAACGCTTATTTAAAATGCACCACAAAAAAAGCAAACAAACATTGAACATTAACCTGCAACACGGCGATTTACTGCTTATGGGCGGGACGTGCCAGCGGCATTGGCTGCATTCCGTACCTAAAACCAAGGCGCACAAAACGCCGCGCATCAATTTGACGTTTCGGAAAATACTGACCGTTTAACCTAAAAACCACAGTTGATACTTGTGTTAGGCCGTTCGTGCTGAGCCTGTCGAAGCATGAACGGCCTAACACACTCACCTATTGGGTGGGCATTGCAAAATCCCGTTAACCCTTCGACAGGCTCAGGGCGAACGTGATTTTGCAATGCCAAACTGATTTTTTTAGGCTTAAACAACCTTATTTGATGGCCTTAAAGCCAATATCCGTCCGGTAATAAACATTATCCCAATAAATATCTTTAGCAAGCTCGTAGGCTTTAGTCTGGGCTTCCTGAATGGTATCGCCTAGCGCACAAACGCACAGGACACGGCCTCCAGCGGTTATGATTGCGTCGTCTTGCATTTGCGTACCAGCGTGAAACACTTTAACACCGTCCATTTCTTGTTCCGGTAAACCCGAAATCACCGCGCCTTGTTGATACGAATCTGGATAACCACCTGCCGCCATCACAACCCCCAACGCCGCCCTGTCGTCCCAATCGCTGCTGATTGTGTCCAGTTTTCCAGCCAAGGCAACCTCACAGAGTTCAACCAAGTCGCTTTTCAAGCGCATCATGATAGGTTGGGTTTCTGGATCGCCGAAACGGCAATTGTATTCCAGCACTTTAATTGCGCCATCAGGGGAAATCATCAAGCCTGCGTACAAAAACCCCGTATAAGCATTGCCATCTTCCGCCACGCCTGCCAAAGTCGGTGCGATGACCTCCTCCATGACGCGGCGGTGTATATCAGGCGTGACCACGGGCGCAGGTGAATAAGCCCCCATACCACCGGTATTGGGGCCCTGATCGCCATTATCACGCGCCTTATGGTCTTGTGAGGTCGCCATGGCTAACGCATGTTTGCCATCTGCGATAACAATAAAACTGGCTTCTTCGCCTTGCAAAAACTCTTCTATGACTACTCGGCTTCCGGCTGCACCGAAGACATTGCCTGAGAGCATATCTTCAACCGCGTTAATGGCTTCTTGTTCAGACTGCGCCACCACCACCCCTTTCCCTGCCGCCAAGCCGTCAGCCTTTACGACGATAGGTGCGCCTTGTGCTTTTATATAAGCTATTGCTTCATTTTGATCGGTGAAGCTTTGGTATTGGGCGGTCGGAATGTTGTACCTGACCATAAAATCTTTACAAAAACTTTTGGATCCTTCCAGTTGCGCCGCCTGTGCTGTGGGGCCAAAACATTGCAGCCCCGCTTGCTTGAAGCTATCAACTATACCCATTGTTAAAGGCACTTCCGGGCCGACAATGGTGAGGTCGATCTGTGCTTGCTTTGCAAATGCCAGTAGTTCGAGTATATCAGTCGCGGCAATGGCGATGTTTTCAACGCCCGCCTCGAGCGCTGTCCCGGCATTGCCTGGCGCGACGAAGACTTTATCAACTTTAGGTGACTGCTTAACTTTCCAGGCCAGGGCATGTTCGCGCCCACCGTTACCGACGATAAGGATTTTCATATATAAGACTCAAGGTTCAAGGCGAAAGGCACAAGGCATAAAACAACGTACACTTTTCGCCTTTCGCCTAAATTTTTAATGCCTAAAATGCCGCATTCCGGTGAATACCATCGCAATATTATGCTCATTAGCCGCAGCAATCACTTCCTTATCGCGGACAGAGCCACCGGGCTGGATGATTGCGGTAATTCCCGCTTCGGCGGCTGAATCTATACCGTCCCGAAACGGAAAGAAAGCGTCGGAAGCCATAGCCGAACCAGCGACTTCTAGGCCTCCATCAGCCGCTTTGATGCCTGCGATCTTGGCTGAATAAACCCGGCTCATCTGCCCTGCACCTACACCAATAGTCTGGCCATTTTTGGCATATACGATAGCATTGGATTTGACGAATTTGGCGACTTTCCAGGCGAATAACATATCCCTGAGTTCCCGTTCAGTGGGAGTGCGTTTGCTAACAATCGTCAAATCCGCACTCTTGACTTCACCCGAATCTTTCTCTTGAACCAGTAGGCCACCGCTGACCTTCTTGAAATCCAGCACATCCGTACTACTGTAACTGAATTCACCACATTGCAGGACGCGCAGGTTGGCTTTTTCCGCCAAGACAGTTTGCGCCGCATTGCTGAACGCGGGGGCAATAATCACTTCGACAAACTGCCGCCCAATAATCTCTGCCGCCGTTTCTTTGTCCAGCTCACGATTGAAGGCGATGATGCCACCAAAAGCGGACGTAGGATCGGTGGTGTATGCCTTATTGTAGGCCTCTAAAAGTGTATCGCCCTCAGCAACACCGCACGGATTGGCATGTTTGACAATCACACAGGTAGGCTGGTCGGTGAATGATTTGACACATTCCAAAGCCGCATCAGCATCGGCGATATTGTTATAGGACAGTTCTTTGCCTTGAAGCTGCCTGGACGAACTGATCGTACCCGAAACGGGGTCGAATTCACTATAGAAAGCGGCTTTTTGGTGCGGATTCTCACCATAGCGCATGGACTGACTAAGGTAAAACTGTAAATTAAGGGTTTCGGGGAATGCGACCTTGGTTACATTACCCAAATACGAGGCAATGGCGGTGTCGTAATGCGCGGTATGCTGAAAACACTTCAACGCCAAATTAAAGCGGGTTTGCAAAGAAAGGCCATTACGCGTTTTCAATTCGGCAATCGTCCTGACATAATCTGACGGTTCGACAATAACAGCCACATCAATATAATTCTTGGCGGCGGCACGTATCATGGTAGGGCCGCCAATATCTATGTTTTCGATAGCCATAACCAAAACACAGTCGGACTTAGCAATGGTATTTTCAAACGGATATAAGTTAACCACCACCATATCTATCGGCTGGATGCCGTTTTCCTCCATAACCTCATCATCTATGCCGCGCCTACCTAATATGCCGCCATGAATTTTAGGGTGCAAGGTTTTTACCCTACCATCCATCATTTCAGGAAAACCCGTGTAATCAGCAACCTCGGTTACCTGGATGTTATTTTCGGCAAGAATTTTTGCGGTGCCACCAGTCGACAAGATTTCTATGCCTAATAAACTGAGTTCACGGCAGAAATCCACGATACCTGATTTATCGGAGACACTGACAAGTGCGCGGGTAATTTTTTTGTTCATGCAAACTGATTTGAGAATGATAGGTGGAACGGGAAAAGAGGAAAACTACCTACAGTTTTCTTTACTTTAGGAGAGTCCGTAATAATCCATTTTTTTTCGCAAGGTGCTACGGCTTAATCCTAGCGCTTTGGCTGCTTTACTCTGGTTGTAGCCGGAATGTTCCAACGCTGCTTGTAATAGAGGCTTTTCGACTTCTGCCATGACCATGTTGTATAAATCATTAACATCATGTCCATGCAATTGCTCCAGATAACGCGAAACAGTTTGTTTGACATGCACGGATAAAGGCGTACACAAGATTAAATGATCGTTTGCATCGATAACTTCATTGCCTTCCACGAAAGTATCCATAGGTTGCAGCACTATCGTTATTGTTATAAGGTAAATGTCGAATGTATCAGCGTCATCTGCTGGATCGGTTGGGCAGCCTGGTTGATCTTGTTTCTTATGTCCTGGCTGATAAAGTCGAGATGTTTGAAATACCAACTGATATGTTTCCGGGCTATTCTAACACCAGTCACATCGCCGTAGAAACTGTAAAGTTTTTCAAGATGAGCCGACAGTGCCTCATAAATTTCTGTAACTGTTGGTTTTTCAAAGACTTTTCCATGGTTAATAAAAGTGTCAATTTCTTTGAACAGCCACGGGTTACCTTGTGCTGCCCGACCTATCATTAGGGCATCAGCACCTGTTACATCAAGTACAAATTGGGCTTTTGCGGCAGAATCAATATCGCCATTGGCAATAACGGGGATGCTGACCGCCTGTTTAACCCGTTTTATCGTTTCGTATTCAGCCTGCCCCTCGAATTTACAGGCACGGGTTCGTCCATGTACGGTCAAGGCGGCAATACCGGAAGATTCTGCAATTTTGGCGATGTCAACGGCATTGCGATTCAGCACATCCCAGCCCGTACGAATTTTTAAGGTGACAGGAACATCAACCGCATTGACAACTGCGTCGAGAATTTTTTTCACTAAATCAGCATCACGCAATAATGCCGAACCTGCCGCAACCGCGCAAACTTTCTTCGCCGGGCAACCCATATTGATGTCAATGATTTGAGCACCGCGCTGGACATTGTAAATCGCCGCATCAGCCATAAGTTTGGGGTCGGTACCGAGTATCTGCACCGAACGCAAACCTGCCTCACCCTCATGGTCTGCTTTTAGTAAAGTCCTTTTATGGTCGCGCAATGCTGGATTGGATGCCACCATCTCGGAAACCGCCAGCCCTGCACCGAATTCTTTACAGATACCCCTGAACGGGCGGTCACTGATCCCAGCCATCGGTGCTAAGACCAAGTTATTAGATAGCTGATAAGAACCGATTTGCATAATGGCTGACAACCAAAGTTGGTATTTACTTGGCTTCTTTATCGGTATCTTCATTCCAAATGGGGTTATCCCGGTCTGCTGTTTCCAGCTTGACACGATCTTCTTCATAAATATGCCAAAACGATTTATCTATCTTGGCATTGGCATAGCCTTCCTTTTTTTCATGGGTAAACGGACACCACCAGTTTTCCACCAGTTTGACCATATACGCATGCCACTCAAACACCGCAACGCTAACCGGGCAATACCAGGTGCAATTAATAATCCAGTACAGTTTTGACTGGGCGAGGCTTAACTTAAAAGTCCCATCCATCGTAATCTGATCTTTCATGGTATAGCGATGGCTATTCCTGTCTGGCATAAAATCCGAAAACTTTTTGATGTTTTTGCCGCCTATCATCCATAAATGAAAATAGGTCATATAGGCACTGAGGAACACGAAAGGTAACGTGACTATCGGCAAGTACACAAAAAACAAGCCAATTGCTCTACGCCATACAGGCAATTGCCTGTGGTTTTTGCCGATTTCAGCACGACTGGAACAGGTATCACATGCTTTCATTAATTAGTTTTCCTCACTATTACTATTAGTTTTTGTATTAATTTTTTGTGATTTGTTATTCATATAGATAAGCTGGTAAATGCTCTGGCATCCCGCACAACAAAACGACAGCACACCCTTTTCAGTCGTCAGGGAAAAGCCTTTTATTTCCACCAGTAACCCGCAAAGATCGCAGCTTTTTTTATATTTTACTGTGGTCACAAAGATGCCTCAATGATTTTATGGGATCTCTGAACAAGTTGATTCCGGTCATGGTTCGACAAGCTCACCACGGACAGAATCAACAAGGCTCTCTTGAGTGTAGCCGAAGGACTCACCACGAACGGAACCAACCCAAATCGTTCGTCCTGAGCTTGTCGAAGGAAGCCTGTCGAAGGACTTAATCATAGCTTCCTTATAGGCTAGCGGAAACTGTGCAAAAAAATGTCTTCAAATATGCCGTTTCGGCTATGGCAGGATCAATCGGGTGATCGCCGCCCTGGCCTCCACAGGAAAAAAACGTCAGATGCCGGTCAATATGCCGCCCTGATGAACGCAAAATTTCGTGTAGATTGTCAACGCTCAGATGAAAAGAACAAGACGCTGAAATCAGTATTCCATTTTTGGCTAACACTTGGAGCGCAAGCTGGTTTAAACGCCGATAGGCTTCATAACCCTGCTTAAAATCCTTTTTACGTTTAATCAACGCGGGTGGATCAAGCACTATTATGTCATAAAGCTGCCCGTCTTGACGCGCTTGTTTGAGAAAATCGAAGACATCACTACGCACAAATTGCATTTTATCTTCAACCTGATTGAGCTTTGCATTTTCTACAGCCAAAGCCAGTGCGCCTTCTGAGGCATCAACACACACAACTTCGGCAGCGCCGCCCAAAGCAGCAGGGATACCCCATGCGCCGGTATAGGAAAATAAATCCAACACGCGTTGATTTGTTGCCAATGTTGCCAACATCGCCCGGCTTGCCCGGTGGTCATAAAACCAGCCGGTTTTTTGTCCACCCAGAATATCTACTTTGAACTTCGCACCGTTTTCCTCGATTATCAACGGGTCTGGAAGCTGACCGAAAACCACACAAGATTCCGTGTCCAACCCTTCTAATTGCCGTTGACTGTTATCATTTTTCAGGACGATTGCAGTCGGTGACAACAGTTCGCGTAGTGCGGCAATCAGGCTGTCTTTCCTCAGCTCAATACCTGCCGTCGTGATCTGTACTGACAGCACCGAGCCAAACCGGTCTATCACTAACCCCGGCAAGCCATCACTTTCGCCATAAACCAGCCGATAATAAGGTTTGGCGAACAGCTTTTCACGTAACACCAAAGCCGTGGCAATGCGTTCTTTAAAAAAATTGACTCCGCATTTAAGGTTACCTTTTCTTGATAACAATCTTGCGCAGATCAGGCTTTGTGGATTGATATAGGCCGTTCCCATCACCTTGCCTTCATCCGTTTTCACCTGGACTAAATCGCCAGCAGCAAACTGTTCCAGCGGGGAACGTTTTGTATCAATTTCATTGCTAAAAACCCATAAGTGACCTTGGCGCAGTCGTTTGTCTTCGTGCTTCTTTAAAAAAATTTCACCGTGTGACATAGGGGTTAATAGATAAGGTCAAAGTTATAGCCCCCGATGGGGGTTTTCGGCGCAGCAATGGTTAAACTAACTGCCACTGTTGCGTCAGGAGCGATAGTTAAATGTGTTCCCGTACCGGAGATATGATCTTTCGGATCAAAGATCCGTTGAGCGAATATTTNNTCGTTATAATCAAGTAAAGTTAATTTTATGTTTGGCAAGCGTTGCTTGAAGGGTGCCTGATTATTGATAACCGCTTTGAACGTAATCGTGTTATCGGCATTAGGCTTAAAAGAACCTTGTAACACAGCAAATTCTTCAAGATTTTGGTAATCCGGTAATTGACAACCTANNAGTTTTTCCAATTGTGGGCGATAGGATACATTTTGACTGAATGTACCGCTCTCGAAATAAATTAATTGCCCAAGCAAAAACAGGGACCCGATAATGAAACCTACAAACCACAAAACATTAATCGGTTTTTTTTCAACCTCCCAGGGCAACCGTTCTATAGCGGGCTCCAATACCGCAGGGTTTATAGTTGCGGTATTGGAACTGGCCTTGCTGAGAACGTTGCTACTGTGAAGGGAGCCCTGAATAAGTCCCTCGACAGGGTTCTCCTGAGTATTGTCGAAGGGCTCAGGACGAACGG